>JBEVKW010000161.1:0-10743 GCA_040509495.1 Chitinophagaceae bacterium
GATCCCCGGATCTTCTTTGCGTCCTTTGCGTTTATCTTAGCGCACTCTGCGATACCTGTTACGCCAAACAGTTATTATTTCTCAACAGAGAAGGAATCCCCTTTCACAAATAAAGACAGCGATGCTTTTTTTACACCGATCACACCGTCGCTTTTAACCTGCATCTTCTGCGGATCACGCAGCACCACCACCTGCCCCTCTCCGGCAACCTCCGCCTTTCCCTGGCTAACCAGTATAGCCGTCTCTTCATCAATCCCCACACATATCAGCTCCGGAAATGTATGCAATGCGGTCAGCAACCTGTTATACCTGCTGCGCACAATAAAATGCTGATCGATGATGGCCGTTTTGATCAGTCCCAACCCTTCTTCAAATTCCACGTTACCGGCTTTCACCATCGTAAAACCTTCCTTCCCTTTAGCCTCCGGTAACAACTGCGATCCGGTGATCATTTTCTCACTCATCACGGCAGCGCCGGCACTTGTACCGGCAATCATCGCTCCATTCCGATAGGCCTTGTGGATCGCATCATATACAGGCGTATTCAACACCACTTTCATAAAACGCGTCTGCTGACCACCTGTGATAAAGATCAGTTTGGCTTTTTCCAATGAATCGAGTCTTGAACGATTATTGACAGTTTCTTTGGTAAAATCAAGATTAACCACCGGATTGTTACAAACAGGAGCTACCGATAACCTGAAGTAATGAAACGAGGTATCTTTCTCTCCGCTGGACATCGGCAGCACTGCTATATAATCTTGCGGAGAAAGACTGGCTGCATCGATCATTGCTTTCATCAACCCGGGAGGACGGTCGCCGCCTCCGATGATGAACAGTTTCCCCTTCAGCGAAGTGGTCTGCGCAAACAGGAATGTTGAAAACATTTGACTGAACAGTAAAATCGTAAGCTTTAAATACATGAACCAGATTTTTCCTAAGATAGCCCATTTGCAAAAGATATCCCTCCACGACGGGGAATAATTGATTTCAAAAGTCCTTCACCTTTGAATAAATTTGGGTAACAACATGCATATGATTATTCAAAAAACCTTTGCGGCGGCCCTGTTCACCACCGCTATTCTTGTCGCCTGTGCGAACAACAAAAAGAGCCCCGTCACGGAAAGCAGGAAAGACTGGATCACTCTTTTTAACGGAAAAGACATCAATGACTGGTTCGTCAAAATACACCATCATGAAACAGGCGTGAACTTTGGCAATACGTTCAGAGCAGAAGATGGACTGCTTAAAGTCAGGTATGATCAATATGACCAGTTCAACGAACAGTACGGGCATTTATACTATAAACAGCCTTTCTCCCATTTTCACTTAAAGTTTCAATACCGCTTTGTCGGCGAATGGCGAAAAGACGCGCCTTCCTACACGATCCTGAACAGTGGTGTAATGTATCATTCACAGGATCCGCGTACAATGCCAAAAGAGCAGGACTGGCCGATCTCGATAGAGATGCAACTACTCGGCGGGCTAGACGATGGCAAAACAAGAACTACCGGCAACATGTGCTCACCCGGCACCCATATCGAGTATGAAGGAAAGCTTGATACAAGACATTGCATCAACTCCAATTCAAAAACCTATCGTGGTGAGCAATGGGTGAATGCCGAGCTGATCGTTCTGGGAGATTCACTGATCACGCATATCATCAATGGCGACACGGTCATGCGCTACGCCAAACCCTCTATCGGTGGCGAAGTCGTGAACCGGTTTGACCCTGAACAGAAAAAAGATGGCAAACCCTTAAAAGAAGGATTTATCGCCTTTCAGAGTGAAGGTCAGCCGATTGATTTTAGGAATATTGTACTTCAAGATCTTTCTCCAGCGAAAAGGAAGTGAGCTGCTTGAGTTAATCTGCTATTTTTGCACTCCAGGCGACTGCTTCATTCTTTAACATTATAACTCCCGACTCATGAAAAGAATTGCCTGCTTTGCCATCATAGCATTATGGTTTCAAACGATCGGTTCGGCCCAGGACAATAGGATTCTCAACGGTACAAACCTTGAGAATATCAGTTATCCGTTCCCCGTATCGTATCTGCAATTGAACATCCAGCAGGAAAAACTACAGATGGCGTACATGGATATAAAGCCAGCTGGCGCGAATGGCAAGACCATTATGTTGCTGCATGGAAAAAACTTCAATGGTGCCTACTGGAAGCAAACAGCGACAAGATTACAACAGGAAGGATATCGTGTCATAATACCCGATCAGATCGGATTCGGCAAATCATCCAAACCCGAACATATCCAATATACATTTCAGTTGCTGGCGCGAAGCACAAAAGCAATACTCGATACACTTGGCATTAAGCAGCTGATCGTACTTGGCCATTCCATGGGTGGTATGCTGGCAACCAGGTTTGCTCTGATGTATCCGGAGACAACGGAAAAACTGGTACTTGAAAACCCGATCGGACTGGAAGACTGGAAATTGTATGTACCCTATCAAACGGTCGAAGACTGGTACGCCGGAGAGCTTAAGCAAACGTATGAGGAGATCAAAAATTATCAGCTCAAATTCTATTACGACAATAAATGGAAACCGGAATATGATGAATGGGTGAACCTCCTGGCGGGATGGGTAAAGAATATAGACTATCCGCGTATCGCATGGAACTCAGCTTTACTTTACGACATTATCTTTACCCAACCGGTATGTTATGAATTCAGTCAACTGAAGATGCCGGTTCTGCTGATCATTGGTCAGCGAGACAGAACTGCTCTTGGGAAAAACAAAGCGCCGGCTTCCGTACAGGACAAGTTGGGAAACTACCCTTCCCTTGGCAAAGAAACGGCAAAGAAAATACTGAACAGCAAGCTTATTGAGATAGACAATATTGGCCACCTGCCGCATATAGAAGCATTTGATCAATTTATAACACCGCTCATTTCATTCCTGAAAAACTAACTGATCGTTGAAAGCAACATTATCAAAACTGGGTATAGACGGCTTCTTACTTGCCATCATTGCGATGGTTTTACTGGCATGGCTTTTTCCGGGTCCGGGTATTGCCACCAGGCCGATCGCGCTGGAAGAGATCGGTAATTATGGCGTATCCGTGATATTTCTTTTCTATGGATTAAGATTAAGTCCGGAGAAAATGAAAGCCGGTCTGACCAACTGGAAAATGCACCTGGTGATCCAGTTCACCACCTTTGTACTGTTCCCGGTACTTGTCTTATTGGCAAAGCCATTGTTCAATGAAAGCTATTTCCCGTTATGGCTGGGCATTTTCTTTCTTGCAGCACTCCCTTCCACCGTATCATCCTCGGTGGTGATGGTTTCGATCGCAAAAGGGAATATGCCTGCAGCGATATTCAATGCAAGCCTTTCAAGCCTGCTGGGAATCTTTATCACGCCACTGTGGACCGGCTTATTCCTGTCGGCAGATACAGGAGGATTTGATACATCGAAGATCGTACTCAAACTTTGCCTGCAGGTCTTGCTGCCTGTGATCCTTGGCCTGCTCCTCCACCGATATCTCGGCGCATTTGCGGAAAAACATAAGAAGACGCTGAAGATGTTTGACCAGGCAGTGATCCTGCTGATCATCTATACTTCATTCTGCCATTCATTTGCGGAACATCTGTTTGACAATCTTGGTATCCTGACAATACTATTACTTGCAGCAGGAATGATCGGGTTATTTCTGATGATTTTCGGATTGATGAACCTCATCAGCAAGATGCTTGGCTTCTCAAGAGAAGATCAGGTTACGGTCGTATTTTGTGGTTCCAAAAAATCGCTGGTGCATGGAACGGTGATGTCGAAAGTATTATTCCCTGATAGCACGCTCGCCGGAATTATGATCCTGCCACTGATGCTTTATCACGCATTGCAATTGATCGCCGCGAGTATCATTGCGCAGAAGATGGGACGCTCAAACAGTTCATCCGTTACACCGAAATGATGACCTCCCGTTCATGACAAATTTTATACTGATAGGACTCTGCATCATTGCAGGAATGTTGTTCCGGAGAAGTAAGTTATTACCACCGGATGCGCACAAAGGCATCAACGCATGGATCATTTACCTCGCTCTCCCGGCAGTATCGCTGCATTATATCCCGCATATCAAATGGACAACCGAATTATTGCTGCCTGTTGCAGGCCCCGTAGTGATCTGGCTTGGCGCCTGGATCTACATCAGGTTGTATGCTGCGGCTAATAAATTATCAAAGCCAATGGAGGGAGGATTAAAACTTGTAACCGGCTTATCCAATACATCCTTCGTTGGATTTCCTTTGATCGGCGCATGGTTTGGCGAACAATTCACCGGCATTGCAATCATTACAGACCAGGTTACTTTTTTCCTTTTAGCTACAGCAGGAATTATCGTTGCAATGAATTCATCAGACGGGCATACCCTTAGGCCCGGTGTGCTGGTGAAAAAACTGTTCAGCTTTCCACCTTTCATTGGCTGCATGGCAGCACTGATCCTGCCCAATTTTATTTCTCTTGAACCGCTTGATCCGCTTTTCGTAAAGATGGCGGGAACAGTAGGACCGCTCGCACTGTTCTCTATAGGCCTTCAACTGCAATTCAGCGGATGGAGAAATGAGCTCAAACATATCAGCGTGGCACTGTTGTATAAATTGGCGATGGCGCCACTGCTTGTACTGAGCGTTGCACTCCTGCTCGGCATTAAAGGAGATGTGGCGCATATTACCGTGTTCGAAGCAGCGATGCCAACATTGCTCACTTCCGGGATCATAGCTGAACAATACCAGCTTCAATCCAAAACATGCAACCTGGTGATCGGCATTGGCATAGTTCTTTCTTTTATCACTACGGCAGCATGGTACTTTCTCATTAACGCGTTGTTGTGAACAGGAAAGCTGCATCCCTGTTGTAAATAAAAACCTTCCCACTATGCAAAAAAGACAATTAGGCGATACCTCGCTTTATACAGCTCCAGTTATTTTCGGTGGAAATATTTTCGGATGGACCGTTGATGAAAAAAGATCGTTCGATATACTGGACGCCTTTACTGCATCCGGCTTTAATGCGATCGATACAGCAGATTCCTATTCGCGCTGGGCTCCCGGGAATAAAGGTGGAGAATCTGAAACAATTATTGGGAATTGGTTGAAACAAAAAGGCAACAGGGATCAGCTGATCATTGCAACCAAAGTGGGGTCAGATATGGGAAATGGCGTTGATCTTTCTCCGAAACATATTCTCTCCTCTGTTGAAGATTCATTGAAACGTTTGCAAACGGATTATATTGATCTTTATCAATCTCATTATGATGATCCGAATACTGCGCCGGAAGAAACCCTTGCAACATATGATAAACTGGTAAAAGAAGGTAAGGTGCGTTACATCGGTGCATCAAACGTTACAAAAGAACGTATCGAAACATCTTTGCAGATCAGAAAAGAAAAAGGATTCGCTGCCTATAAAACCCTGCAGCCGCTATACAATCTTTACGACAGGGAAATCTTCGAAACACAGTACCGGGACTTTTGTGTTGCCAATAAGATCAGTGTAATTCCATACTACTCTCTTGCCAGCGGTTTCCTTACCGGCAAATACCGTTCTGAAAAAGATCTGAATAAAAGTCAGCGTGGTGGCGGCATTCAAAAATATCTTACCGAAAAAGGTCAGCACATCCTTGATGCGCTTGACGATGTAAGTGAAGCACACAATGCAACACCTGCGCAGGTCGCCATTGCCTGGCTGATCGCGCAACCAACCGTAGCCGCGGCCATTGCCAGTGCAACATCCACCACACAATGGGAAGATCTGGCAGGATCGGTGAATCTCCAACTAAGCGAAACCGAGCTTTTATCTCTTACAGGAAGTTCAACATAAAAGCGCAAGGCAATTTCCTGGTTAAAAGACGATAGCCTGGTTCAGACCTTCTTGCCGTTCTGCCCCTACTCCCCGCTGGATATACCAGTTGAGGCTGGAAGCACGGAGGAGAGGAAATATTGGGAAACTCATGACGTAGTCACAAGTCAGCATTGATAAAAATGAGCGTTCCCATAATAAAACCGTACCCGTGTGAGCTGCGTAAAATATTAAGGTTTTACTAACCAGTAAAACTACGTTTTGTCTTCCCGGGGCATATTATTTGTTTTAAGTTGCAAAAAATAAGCTGCATGAATTGGGTAGACATTTCCCTGATAATTGTTTTTCTTATCGCCTTATGGGCCGGTTGGTACAGGGGATTTATTGTTGGATCATTTGACCTGCTTGGATGGGCCGGCAGTTTTGTGATCGGCTACCTGTTCTATCCTCATGCCGCTCAGTTATATGGGAAATGGTTTCCCAACCTGGGGCCGTGGTTGCTTCCTATCTCTTTTTTGTCGATACTTGTCATCACCCGTCTGATACTCGGATTGATCAGCGCACGGATTATCCGTGCAGTGCCCGATACGATGCAACGTTCAGGAGTGAACCGCCTTTTCGGGTTGATCCCGGGCGCGATCACCGGTTGGATCAGTACTGTGATCTTATCCGCATTGCTCCTGTCGCTGCCCCTGAAAGATAGCATTACACAGGAAAGCAGGGATAGCCGGCTTGCTGGCCAGCTTGCCATGCAATCAGAATGGGCGAATAAAAAACTCGCTCCCGTGTTCGATGAAGCGGTTAGACATACAATGAACAGCCTGACCGTTCACCCTTCATCCAATGAGCAGATCAACCTTCATTTCACCTATGATAAACCACAAGTCCGCCCTTTCCTTGAAGCAAAAATGCTCGAACTCGTAAATGAAGAAAGAGCAAAAGAGGGTTTATCTCAATTGAAAGCAGATCCTGAAATGACCAGGGTTGCCCGGGCTCATTCAAAAGATATGTTTGCACGCGGCTACTTCGCGCATGTTAATCCGGATGGAGATAATCCATTCGATCGTATGCGTGCAGCCAACGTCAAATTCAAAGCCGCCGGAGAAAACCTTGCCCTTGCTCAAACACTTGAAATAGCTCATACCAACCTGATGAACTCTCCCGGACACCGGGCCAACATTATGAACCCAGCCTTCGGCCGTCTTGGTATAGGCGTACTCGATGGAGGATTCTATGGACTGATGATCTCACAAGAATTCCGGGACTAAGTAAGAAAGTATAGAAGAAGCGTAAAGAAAACAATGGCTGTATCTTACAAGGGTAGCGCTTCAGCGAATACGCATTCTTTCTCTTTGTACACATCTTCCGGGGAAATGAAAAGAACAAAATAATTTTTCTCAAAACCATCACTTCCTCTTATTATAATCGCACTTTTTTCCAGCTTTCCCTGTCTTTCCTCTTAGCTTGGCATAGGGTTGGTTTTATATACGTATATCTATATAAAACCCAGAATTATGAAAGCTAATCTTATTTTATTCTTCTTATTTACAAACCTGATACTGCTGAGCAGTTGTGGTGCAGTGGAAACTATTTTCAAAGCGGGAATGTGGTGGGCATTTTTTCTTGTCGGCCTTGTGGTAGTGCTTATCTTATTCCTCATCTCTAAAGCAAAAAAATGAGTGGAATCATCAATATTGCAGCGATATCAGGCAGCCTGCGTAAAGGGTCGTATAATACAATGCTGCTGAATAATCTTGAAGACCTGCTTCCGGAAGGAATGAAGTTGACCATTGTGAAGTATGATGATGTGCCCATGTATAATGCGGATTTCGATCTTCCTGATGCAGCACAGAGACCAGATGCTGTGATAAAATTGCGTGAGCAGTTGGCTGGTGCGCAAGGCATCGTCATTGTTTCCCCTGAGTATAATTATTCTATTCCCGGCTGCATCAAGAATGCGATCGACTGGGCATCACGTGGAGAGGATTCCCCACTTTTGAACAAGCCGGTTGCCTTGATGGGTGTAACGCCCTATACCTGGGGTACCGTAAGAATGCAGGTCGCTTTTCACCCGGTGTTTGAATTCCTGAATATGAAACCTGTATACAAACCGGAGATCACCGTTGCCCAGGCAAAAGAAAAGTTTGATACATCAGGAAAGCTGATTGATGAGGCAACGAAGAAATTGGTAAAAAAGAAACTGGAGGGATTGAAAGCGATGATCCCGGGGTAGTGTGCCGATGACGAGGCAAAACTTTTGACAGTCCCGCACCTCCAGGCCATCGTTTGCTATACGGCATTCGTGGTCTCCCTCAACCTTTCTCTTACCAGGTTGTTACACTCTCATGTCAATTCTTTTTAGCCCTTTAAAAATCAAGAGCGTAACGTTTCCCAACAGGATCGTCGTTTCTCCCATGTGTCAATATAGTTCTCAGGATGGATTTGCCAGCGACTGGCATCTTGTTCATCTTGGAAGCCGTGCTGTAGGCGGCGCAGGCCTGGTTATCCAGGAAGCAACGGCGATTTCGCCGCAAGGCCGCATCAGCTATGCGGATCTCGGGATCTGGAGCGATGAGCATATCGCTTCATTGAAGCGTATCACATCGTTCATTGATGAGCAAGGTTCGGTGGCAGGCATCCAGCTTGCACACGCGGGCAGGAAGGCCAGCACGGAGCGTCCGTGGATAGGCAACCACCAGCTCAAGGTAGGAGAGAACAGCTGGCAACCCGTTGCGCCGTCAGCGATCCCATTCAGAGAGAGCGATATCGCCCCGGTACCGCTTTCACTGGAAGAGATCAGGGAACTGATCCATCAGTTCAGGGATGCTGCGGCACGATCGCTGGAAGCGGGTTATAAAGTGATAGAGCTCCACGCAGCCCATGGCTACCTGATCCACCAGTTTCTTTCCCCGCTCAGTAATTCCCGCGAAGATCAATACGGTGGAAGCTTCGAGAACCGCATTCGCTTTCTTCTTGAAATCATTGACGAAGTCAAAACCGTGTGGCCGGCCGATTTGCCGCTATTCGTAAGGATATCCGCAACAGATTGGGCGGAAGAAGGCGGCTGGGATCCTGAGCAAAGCGTACAACTCTCCACGATCCTGAAAACCAAAGGAGTCGACCTGATAGATTGCTCCACTGCCGGTATGCTTCCCCGTGTTTCCATTCCTGTCGGACCCGGTTACCAGGTCCGGTTTGCCGAACTCATAAAAAAAGAAGCCGGTATCCTCACCGGGGCGGTGGGTCTTATTACGGAAGCACGGCAGGCGGAAGATATTTTGCAAAAAGGCCAGGCAGATCTCATCTTGCTGGCGAGAGAACTTCTCCGGGATCCATATTTCCCCTTACATGCTGCAAATGAGCTTGATGCCGCAATCAAATGGCCTGATCAGTATGCAAGGGCAAAGTAGTAAGACCGGGGATCTGTTGAATGAATAGAAGTCAGGGAATACCAGCATTAGCCGAATGCGCTGCTCCCGCAAATCCGATAAATCCCATAAATCCCCGTTATCTTTGCGCCCTACTCAAACAGGTTGCTGGCCATATTGTTTCTTCAAGCAACTTTATGAAAACAAGTATAAACAGTTTATTCAGGGTTCCCCAAAAATTGCTAATGCCGCTGTTATTATCGCCCGCGAGATGGATTGGTGGAGGTGGTGATCAGCAAAGTAGTTCCTTTTCGAATAAGCAGATCAGAGTGGCCGTTTCGGTATTCTTTTTTTGCCAGGGACTTTGCTTTTCTTCCTGGGCCAGTCGCATCCCGGATATCAAAAGTACGCTCCACCTGACAGATGCCGCTCTTGGCAGCATTCTGCTTGCATTACCTGCCGGACAATTAACTGCGATGCCTTTTTCCGGAAAACTCGTTACTCATTTCGGCAGTAAAAAAATACTGCGGATCTGCCTGCTGCTTTATGCGATCTGTCTAACCAATATGGGACTGGCTACCCAGGCCTGGCATCTTGCACTCGCATTGTACTTTTTTGGCGTTTGCGGAAATATGTGCAATATCTCGGTCAATACGCAGGCAATCGCCGCGGAAAAATTATTTGGTCGCCCGATCATGACGTCGTTCCATGGTGTATGGAGTACGGCTGGGTTTACTGGTGCTGCGATAGGTCTGTTGATGGTTGGACAACGCATTTCTCCCTATGTGCATTTCTGGATCGTTACAGGTATCGTCTTCGTTGCAATTGCATTTTCACAACGGTATCTTCAACCTGGCCGCTCTTCCGTAAAGCAGGAAAAGAAGAAGTTCTTCTCAAGACCGAATGGTGTGCTGGTGCAATTAGGCATTATCGGTTTTTGCAGCATGGCCAGTGAAGGTGCGATGTTCGACTGGAGCGGTGTTTATTTCAAACAGGTTGTAGAAGCACCCGAGCAATTGATCGTGCTTGGTTACGCATCGTTCATGATCATGATGGCGACCGGCCGTTTTGTCGGCGATAAGCTCATATTGCAATTCGGCCGGAAAAAAATGCTCCGTATCAGCGGTGTACTGATATCATCCGGTTTATTTATTTCAGTCTTGTTTCCCTACCTGGCAACTGCTACACTGGGCTTCCTCATTGTAGGTCTTGGCGTATCATCTATTGTTCCGATGGTATACAGCAGCGCCGGTAAGATCCCCAATATCCCGCCAGGCATTGCACTGGCTTCCGTATCAAGCATCAGTTTCCTTGGTTTTCTGATGGGCCCGCCGTTGATCGGCTATATCGCAGAAATTTCAAGTTTGCGTTATTCCTTTGCCGTGATCGGACTGCTCGGATTTGGCATTGCAGTGATGGTATCGAAGCTGAAGGCGATTCATTAGGTCCGTTGTCCGTTTTCCGTTGTCCGTTGTCCGTTGTCCGTTGTCCGTTGTCCGTTGTCCGTTGTCCGTTGTCCGTTGTCCGTTGTCCGTTGTCCGTAACAAATTGAAAGGGCGG
>JBEVKW010000162.1:0-4725 GCA_040509495.1 Chitinophagaceae bacterium
ACTCCTGGCTTTTTTGATATACCTGGGATCATTGAACCGATGGTTGATGATCGATGATGAATTGAATGATCTCTTCCAGTGGGGTGTTAATTCTTGAGATGGCGTCATTGATATCATCGCGGCTTACGTTTGAAGCGAAGCTTTTTTCTTTTAATCTTTTCTTCACTCCTTTTACATCCATGCCATCATAGCCGCCGGGCCGCATCAGGCTGTAAGCATGGATGAGGCCGCTGAGTTCATCAAATACATAGATCATTTTGTCCATGGTATTCTCCGGCTCAACGCCGAAGTATTTTGGACCATGTGAAGCGATGCAATGGATCACTTCCGGGTCGATCTGGCGCCGCTCAAGTTCTTCGATAATGATGCGGCAATGATCATCCGGGTATTTTTCCCAATCCGCATCATGCAATAAGCCTGCGAGTTCCCATTTTAATGCGGTGGCAGGATCGGCCTTTTCTTTCTCGATCGCCCAGGCCTTCATTACTGCCGCCACCTGTTTCATGTGCAGGCGAAGACGTTCATTGGGCACCCAGTCTTCGAGCAGGGCATTCGCTTCTTCAATGGTCATCAGGTTTCCTGTATTTTCGGGGTCGCCGAATACAGATCTCCCGAGTTGATATATTGCCATGATATAGAGTGTTTTTGATAAGGTTAAAGGTAAATGATCAAGCGATTACACCTTTCAATTCATTTGAGACTATCCGCGTTAATTTGCCGCCATTTGCGTGCATTCGTGTCAACGTATTAACTTTGCGCTTATGAGCGAAGAGATCTACAAAGGACATATCACATTTGTCAACTACGATAAGCATTTTGCAACTATTGACTACCTGAAAGATGGAAAAACGGGTAAAACGAAGTCGGTCAACTGTAAAACCATCAGCCCTGATGGTAAAAGAAGCCATCACTTCCGGGTTGGGGACAATATCCAGTTTCAGTTGAAGCTGTCTGACCGCGGGGATAAGCAAACGGCCTATAATATTAAATTTCTGTATAATACGCAGCTTGAAGTGTTGCTGAACAAGGCTGTTGAGGAAAATCGTTTTGCAGGCTATTTAAAGAAAGTGGATGATGGCTGGCTGATCAAGGAGATGAAAAGCTATATCTTCTTCCCCTTGCGGATCTCAAAATGGGAAACGCAGCCGGCGGAGCAGGCAGTGAATGAGGTGATCAATTTCAGTATACAAAACCAGGGAAAACGGAACCAGCTTTATGCAGAACTGTTTTCTCATAGCTATATTCCTGAGTATAAACAGGCTGTGGAGCTGAATAAACAGCAGAAGCCGGTGGAAGCAACGGTTACAAGAGTTTCTCAGTATGCAGCTTATGTGACGATACTGGGAGGGAAGATCCAGTCGAAGCTGGAAGGCGTGGAAGGTTTGAAGGAAGGAGATAAGCTGGAAGTGAAGATCACTTATATTACGCCGCACAGGGTAGTAGTGGAAAAGGTGTAAGAAATTATCAGGCTTTTGTATTTGTCTGGCGTAAGAGCAACGCAATGAACGCAAAGAGCCGCAAAGGTCACAAAGAATCAATCTTTTTATAGGGATATTCTTTGCGAGCTCTGCGGCTCTTTGCGTTCATTGCGTTACCCCTAAGCCAGCCAAAAGACCAGAAATGTTCGGCCAAAAAAGCCTGATTCTGCCCGATCTTGACAAGGTGTATTTTCAATCAGTCAAATTTTTTATTGAAAATCAGTCTACTACAAAGGTGCGATACTAAATTATGTCATCCGGATTTTGGAATTTAGGCTGTTCTAGTGCTATCTTTGCAGCCCCAAATCAAACCTTGGGGATTTTTTAAAATTTGTCACCGGGATAGCGGTGGCATTAAAAAGGAAACAAATGAGCAAATTACATTTCACTACCAAACATGCGAACGAGGCTACCGTTAAACGCGACTGGTATGTTGTGGACGGTACTAATCAAACCGTAGGACGTATGTGTGCCCGAATTGCTGCGATTTTACGTGGTAAGAACAAGGCATACTACACGCCTCACGTTGACACGGGTGATTACATCATCGTGATCAATGCGGAGAAAGTTATTCTGACTGGCGACAAGATCAATCAGAAGATCTATGACCACTTTACTGGTTACCCAGGTGGTCTGAAAGAAGAGACAGCTTCTAACCTGCAAAAACGCCGTCCTGAAGTGATGATCGAAAGAGCGGTAAAAGGCATGCTTCCTAAAAATCGTCTTGGCCGCAAGATGTACAAGAAATTGTATGTGTATGCAGGCGGAACGCATCCTCACACTGCACAGCAACCTAAAGAGCTGAAATTCTGATCTCAAAACAACAAATCAAACATTCCAAATAATATATAATGGAAAAGCAAAAAAATGGTGTTGGTCGTCGTAAAGAAGCTGTGACTCGCGTATTCCTTTCAAAAGGAGACGGGACCATCACGGTGAACGACAAAGACTATAGAGCATATTTTTCACTCGTTTACCTGCAAAACCAGGTTGAACGTCCTTTGAAAACCATCGAAGCGCTGGGCAAATATGATGTTAAGATCAATGCTACAGGTGGTGGTGTTAAAGGCCAGGCAGAAGCTGCGATGCTCGGTATTTCCCGTGTATTGGTTGAACTGAATCCTGAATTCCGTCCTGCGCTGAAAGCAGCGGGTCTGTTGAAACGTGACCCACGTTCTGTTGAGCGTAAGAAATTCGGTCATAAGAAAGCTCGTAGAAGCTACCAGTTCTCTAAACGTTAATCTATTGTTCATTGTCACCCCGGCCACGGATCAAGTCCGGGGTGATAATGACACTACCAATAATAATAATACTCGAAAATGGAAAATAATACATCCTTACAACAGCAGCTTCTGGAAGCAGGTGTGCATTTTGGTCACCTGAAAAAGAAGTGGAATCCTAAGATGTTGCCTTACATCTTTGCTGAAAAGAAAGGTATTCACATCATCGACCTCAACAAAACAGTTGAGCACCTGCAGGATACTGCAGCAGCAATGAAGCAGATCGCCCGCAGCGGTAAAAAGATCCTCTTCGTTGGTACAAAAAAACAAGCGAAAGATATCGTGAGCGAGTGCGCTAAGAAAGTGAATATGCCTTTCGTAACGGAGCGTTGGTTGGGTGGTATGCTTACAAACTTCAATACTGTTCGTAAGAGCGTAAAGAAGATGCAGAGCATTGAGAAAATGCTGAGCGATGGTTCTTTCGACAGCATTACCAAGAAAGAACGTCTGACGTTGACCCGTGATAAAGATAAAATGGAAAAAGTACTGGGTGGTATCGCTCAACTGGGACGTGTACCTGCTGCTTTATTCCTGATTGATATCGGTCATGAGCATATTGCGCTGGCTGAAGCAAAACGCCTGGGTGTTTCTACATTTGGTATCGTTGATACAAACTGTGATCCGAACAAGGTTGACTTTGCTATTCCTGCGAATGATGACGCTACAAAATCTATCGCTATTATCGTTAACTATCTGACTGCTGCGATCGCTGAAGGGCTGGCTGAACGTCAGGCGGCTAAAGATGACGAAACAGATGAGACAGCTGATGATGATAACGCAAAAAGAGCAGCACGTCTCGAAGCCGAAGCACAAGCTGAAGGTGGTCGTGGACGCGGCGGTAATCGTGGCGGCGGTGGCCGTGGCGGTAACACTGGTGGCGGTCAAGGTGCCGGTCAAAGACGCGGTGGCGCGGGCAACCGTAGCGGTGGCGGCGTAGCTGGTGGACGTGGTCCAGGCGGTGGAAAAAGATAATCAAAGTTTAATAGTTTGATAAGTTTAAAAGTTTAAATGTTTAAAAGTTTAAGGGTTACTTCGTCAACAACCTGACCCTAAACTTTTAAACTCTTAAACTTTTGAACTTTTAAACATAAACTTAAACTCAATTACTAAACTTAAATAACTCGAACATATGAGCGCTGTAACAATTAGTGCACAAGATATCAATAAACTCCGCCAGGCTACTGGCGCAGGTATGATGGATTGCCGTAAAGCCCTGACTGAAACAAATGGTGACTTCGAAGCTGCGATCGACTGGCTGCGTAAGCATGGTCAGAAAGTTGCTGCTAAAAGAAGCGACCGCGAAGCGAAAGAAGGTGTGGTGATTGCACAAACTACTCCTGATCACAAATCAGGTATCGTTGTTTGCATTAGCTGTGAAACTGACTTCGTTTCTAAAAATGCTGACTTCGTTGCTTTCGCGCAAAGCATTGCTGATGCTGCGATCGCAAATAATGTTAACTCTGCTGAAGAGCTTAGCGAAGTATCTATCAATGGTACTAAGGTTTCTGCTTTGATCAATGATAAACTGGCTGCTATCGGTGAAAAGATCGGTATCACTAAGTTTGAAAGAGTGAATGCTCCTTACGTTTCTTCTTATATCCACGGTGCATATCGTATTGGTGTGCTGGTTGGCTTGAGCAAAGAAGCTCCGGAAGCTGGTGCTGACGTTTCAATGCAGATCGCTGCCATGAATCCTGTTGCAGTTGATGCTGACAATGTAGACGCAGAAGTAGTTGCCCGCGAGAAAGCAATCATCGTTGATACAATGAAAGCTGATCCTAAAATGGCTGGCAAACCTGATGAAATGATCGCTAAGATCGCAGAAGGTAAACTGGGCGCGTTCTTTAAAGAGAATACACTGACTGCACAGATTTTTGTAAAAGATAATGGCATCAGCGTTGGCGAATACCTGAAAAAAGCAGGTGACGTGAAAGTGACAGAGTTCAAAAGGGTTGCTTTAGGTTAAT
>JBEVKW010000163.1:0-8166 GCA_040509495.1 Chitinophagaceae bacterium
CCGCCCTTTCAATTTGTACACGAAGATCCAATTCTATTCTTCCTCGCTTGAATTCCGGACAACGAACAACGGACAACGAACAACGGACAGCGGTCAACGAACAACAACCGTCACTACGAAATCCGTACTCTCCGGATCTCCCGCCATCATATTGGGGCTTACATATAAGCGATAAGTTCCTTTTTGCCGGGCCGTGTATTCGATCGTTTGGCCAAATGGTCCGTCTGAACTTCCGTCAGGCATGTAGATATGACTGAAACGGATATTGGCGCCGGCCTTATCTGGTATTACTTTACCGGTGAGTTTGTTCCCCTTGTCCAGATCGATATAGCAGATCACTGGTGCTCCCTTTTTATCAAGATGTCCCTTAGCACTCACGGAGTCTATGCCTCCTCCCTTAATTGCCAGATGAATGGTGCTGTCCTGTTGCACGACTGCAACATCTACTTCAGTTGGTACAGGTTGTGTGGCGGCTGTATCTTTTGCTTCTTCTTTTGCTTCCTTCACGGGAGAAGGGTTGTTGCAGGAAATAAAAAAGAGAATGCCGGCAGACAGGGATAATAGTCTTCTCATGAAGTTGTTTTTTATATTCATTACAAAAAGGCTGCCCGATTATTCTTCATCGCTGACAGGTTCTTGGCTAGACACGGCCGCAGCTATATCTGATCTCCTCTCGCCAATCTGTTGCCGCCACATGGCATAATACAGTCCTCTTTTTTCGACGAGATTATGATGCGTTCCCTGCTCTACGATCTTTCCTTTTTCCAGTACGAAGATCGTGTCTGCATACATGATCGTGGAAAGGCGGTGCGCGATCATGATCGTGATAGGATCCTTCTTCATCGAGATATCCCTGATCGTTTGCGTGATCGCTTCTTCTGTTAATGAATCCAGCGCAGACGTTGCTTCATCAAAGATCAGCAGGCGTGGATGGCGGAGCAGGGCACGTGCGATCGCGATACGTTGTTTTTCTCCGCCGGATAATTTCATTCCGCCTTCACCCAGCATCGTATCCAATCCTTTCTCCGAGCGGTTAAGCAGGTTATCACAGGAGGCTTTATGCAGCGCTTCTTTCATCTCCGCTTCTGTAGCATCTGGCTTTACAAAAAGAAGGTTATCGCGGATCGTACCATAGAACAGCTGCGTCTCCTGCGTAACAAAACCGATCTGCCTGCGCATTTCATTATACCGGATATCGGCTGATGGAATATCATTGAAATAGACAGCACCGCTGACAGGGCGATACAAACCGACCAGGAGTTTCACCAGTGTCGACTTACCCGAACCGGAAGGCCCGACAAACGCAACGGTATCACCATTCTTCACGGTAAAAGTGATCCCGTCGATCGCATTCTCGGCTGCTGTCGAATGCCTGAACACTACATTTTCAAAACGCAATGTTTCCAGCACACCGAGCGCAATGGGTTCTTCCGGGCGTGTTTCCACAGGTTTTTTCATCAACCGGTCAAACGTCAGCAACGATGCTTCCGCTTCGCGATAAAAGAGAATGATATTTCCAAGATCCTGCAACGGACCGAAGATCGTGGTAGAGATGAACTGCATACTGATCAGTTCACCAGTGGTGAGCACTTTCCGGAAGATCAGCCACAGCAAGATAAAAAGGATCGATTGTTTCAGCAAAGTCAGCGATGCGCTTTGCAGGAACGATAATGTCCGCACCCGTCTCACCTTCAGCATCTCAAGGTCAAAGATCTTTTGCGTTTGCAAACGAAGACGCCGGATCTCGGGGTAAGTCAGGCCAAGACTCTTCACCAGTTCTATGTTCCGCAATGACTCAGTGATCGCACCTGACATCTGGTTTGTTTCCCGGTTGATAGACCGCTGGATGGTTTTGATCCGTTTGCTGAGCAGTCCGGTCAAGCCTCCCAACACTACCACACCGATCAGGAAGACCGGTATGAGCAGCCAGTGTTTGGTGATCGCATACCAGATCAAAAAGCCGATACCGATGATGGAAGAAAAAAGAATATTGATAAATGAATTGATGAACCGTTCGGTGTCTACCCGTACTTTTTGCAGTGTAGATAATGTTTCACCGCTTCGCTGGTTTTCGAATTCCGGAAAGGAGAGTCGCAATGTTTGTCGCAGTCCGTCATTAAAGATCTGCATTCCGAACTTCTGCACTGCCAACCGCATCACATAATCCTGGAACGTTTTGGCCAACCTTGCAAGGAGGGCGACGCCAACGGCAATTGCAAGCCAGAACAGTACACCATTGACCAATTCATGTTCTGTTTGTTTGATCTTATTGCCAGCGTAATCATCCACGATCTTACCAAAGATCAGCGGGTCCACAAGCGTAAGCAATTGTGCGATGCCTGCAAGAACCAGCGAAAAGAAGATAAGCCAGCGCTGGGGTTTGAGATAGATCCAGAGTATTTTCACGAGAGGTTGATTGGTGTTTGGTTAAAGGTACGGAATGTGAGGGATCGTGGTTGGTTGACCGTTGATCGTTGTCCGTTGTCCGTTGACAGCGACAACTAAAAATCGAAAAAGCGTTGGTTACCGGCAATAGCTGAAAATTCAATCTTTCCCGATCAGCCGTAGCTCCGGTCAACGGACAACGGTCAACGGTCAACGAACAAAAAAGGCTCCACTTTCGTGAAGCCTCTTCGATTATTGCTTATTCTACACATCAACGTTCAACATTAATCACGTCTTCTGCCTCCGCCTCTCTGGCCTTCATTACCACCACCGCGACGATCGGAGCCCTGGCGGGTTTCCATCTGACGTTGTGGTTGAGGCCGCTGTTGTTCGCGGTTCATTTGTGGCATTGACTGACGTGCCGGTCTTTCCACATTTATCCTTCGCTGCGCATCGTTATTGTTTTCCCTTCTTTCGAATACGCGTCTTTCCGGTTGACGATCCACTTGCTGACGGTTCCTGTCATTTCTTTCTACGGGCACCGAAGGACGTTCTACCGTTTCCCGGGGTTGACGATTGAACATGTTTGGACGGTCAGCATTGTTGTTATTATTGTTGTTGTCTCCATTTCTCTGCCTCCAACCCGTATTACGATTTTCGTTCGTTCTTTCAGGAGTGGCAGCAGGACGTTCACGATTGCTATTGTTATCACTATTGTTAGCATCGTTATTTCTGCGATCGTTCATTTGTCTCCAGCCGGTATTCCGATCCTCACTTGTTCTGTCCGGAGTAGTGTTCACGCGTTCGTTGGTATTGTTGTTATCGCGGCGGCGTTCATTTGCCTGATTCCAACCGGTACCTCCATTATTGTTAGCGTTATTGTTCCGATCGTTCGTCTGCCTCCAGCCGGTACCATTGTTACCATTGCCACCCATTCTTCCGTTGCCATCATTTTGCCCGTTGCGATTATTGTAGCGATCAAAATTGCGCGGAGCAGTGGTACGGTCATTATCCCGGCGGATCGATGGCCTGTAAAAGGAGACCTCATTATTGCGAACCCTGGTTCTGCCTGGCGTATTGACTTCGCGGAAGCGGACAGGTTTGATACGTCCGGCATATCGTTCTGCATCACCCCGGCGCGGACCATTCACAAATATGTTATTGGTGGTTCTACGATTATAGTTGTTGATGATCGTGGTGTTATTAATGATCGTTACATTCTGCCTGGAAGGAATAAAATGATTATAGATCCTTGCAGAAGAAATATACCGCCTTGGTGTAAAGCACCAGTAATCAACAGGAGGATTGTAGTTACCGATATTGAAGTTGATACCAAAACTAAACCCGGGCTGTATCGGAGCCCATCCATAATAATCGCCACCGTCTCTCCAGGCTACCCAGGCTGGTGACCAGTCATACCCCGGCACCCACATCCAGCCATACATCGGGTCCATGAACCACCGACCATAGTGGAATGGTGCCCATCCCCAACTGTAATCGGAAGCCCACATCCATTCGTAATCATCAGACCAGACCCACCGGCCATTGGTGCCGTATGGTCTGAAGTCAGCGCCTACATTCGGCATCCAGACATACCCATAGTCAGGGTAATCCATCCAGCGCCCGTGCGGACTAAGCTCATCATAAAAATCCTGGTAAGAGATCTGCACGCCTACGCCCACCTGTGCAGAAGTTGGGTTCTTAACCGAGGCGGTCAGTACCAGGGATACGGACAGCGCCAGGATGGATAAAATGCGTTTCATGTTCTAAAATTTACGGTTTATAATAACCATTGAGAATCTGACTGATATCCTCTACTCAATCGTTTGTGTAAATATGAGCTAATTTAATGCCATCGGGTTGCACCAGGATCGGAGATGAACGATTGTTAGGAAAACATTTGGTGAAAAGTTTTAACAAATTCGTTGTCCGTTGACCGTTGTCCGTTGACCGATGGCCGTTGTCCGTTGACCGTTGACCGTTGACCGTTGTCCGTTGGCCGATGACCGATGGCCGATGGCCGAGAGGGTCGATTGTAAATGCAACTTCGAAAACAGGATCAGCTTGTCTTTGGAATTAATTTGTTGTATACTCAGTTGCAAGATGCCGCGATTACAGGCGCTACTTCGGCCATCGGTCATCGGTCATCGGCCATCGGCTATCGGTCAACGGACAACGGTCAACGGACAACGGTCAACGGTCAACGGTCAACGGACAACGGACAACGGTCAACGGACAACGGACAACGAAACATTCCCTACCTTTAACCACACCTCAAACACAAACCATGGATCAACGCATTATCAATCTTTATGACGAATACACGCACATTCCGCTGAGCAGGAGTGAATTTCTCCGTCGCCTGGTTATGTTGACCGGAAGTACGGCGGCAGCGCTGGCGGTATTGCCGATGATCGAAGTGAACCAGGCACATGCAGCTGTTACCAAGAGCGATGACCTTTTTACGGAGTATATCAGGTACCAGGGTGTGAATGGAGAAATGCAGGCTTATGTTGCCCGTCCGAAAGCGGAAGGTAAATATCCGGCAGTGGTGATAATACACGAAAACCGGGGCCTGAACGGGCATATAGAAGACGTTGCACGCCGCGCGGCAAATGCCGGTTATTTGGCAATTGCTCCCAATGCGCTGGCTCCACTGGGAGGTACACCTGCAAATGAAGATGAAGCCCGCACAAAGTTTCAGCAACTGAAAGCGGAAGACAGCCTGCAGAATTTTATCCGTGTATTTGATTATCTCGGAACGCGTAAAGATTCCAATGGAAAATATGGCTGTGTTGGCTTTTGCTGGGGTGGTGCCATGGCGAATAACCTGGCGGTAAATGTACCTGCTCTTAAAGCAGCTGTTGCATTTTACGGAAGACAGCCCGAGGTGAACGATGTAACAAAGATCAAAGCAGCCATTCAGTTGCATTATGGCGGTCTTGATGAACGGGTGAATGCTGGCATTCCCGCTTATGAAGAAGCCTTGAAGAAAAACAATATCCCTTACGAAGTATATGTATACGAAGGCGCCAACCACGCATTTCATAATGATACAGCACCTACCCGGTATAACGAGGCAGCCGCAAAACTCGCCTGGTCGCGAACGATCGACTTCTTCGGAAAATACCTCCGGTAAGTTCCTGCTGAGAAACGTCCCGGAATGGTCTGATAACATGGAACTCTGTCACCCATTGTCTACTATTCTTCCTGTCAGCAAGAACTTTCGCAAGTCGGCTAACGGCCACTGACCATTGAACATTCCGGAACTTATATCGAATACCGAAATCCTTATCTTCGCCGGCGGTGCAATTGAAAGATTATTATACGATACTTGAAATACCTCCGTCTGCTACGCTTGATGAGGTAAAAAGAGCCTATCGCCGGCTCGCTCAATTGTACCATCCTGATAAGAATAACAATGACATGTATGCTTCCGCGCAATTCGCGGAAGTGAAGGAAGCATACGAGATATTAAGCAATACCACTCTCAAGGATCAGTATCTTCAGCAGCGCTGGTATGCGCGAAGTCTTGGGAAAAAAGCTACACAGGGACCCGTTACTCCGGAATATGTTTTGAAGCAATTACTGGAACTGGATAAATATGTCCGCCTGCTTGATGTTCACCGGATGGACCAGGAAGGTCTGCATCATTATCTGGACGACTTTTTATCGGAAGCTACAATAGAGAAACTGAACACTTTCAAACAGCCAGCACTCAACAGGGAAATCATCCTGATCGCCCTTAATACAACTCATACTCTTTCATATCCGCTCATCGCAAAGATCTCTCAGCGGTTAAAAAAGTTGGAGGTGTGTGATGAAAAGATCCACGACAAAATAGACAGATTTGTGCAGGCACGTAAAGCAAGTGATTATTGGGAGAAAAGAAAGATCTGGCTTATCCTCATCTTTGTAGCGATCATTTGCGCGATAATATTCGTTGCAGCTTAATAAAAGTCAAAAATCAAAAAGTCAAAAGAAAAACCTGCGGATCGTGGAATGTTCCATATTCCGATACTGTTTTTCTTTTGACTTTTGACTTTTAACTACTCAACTGTCTTTACCCGCCAGTTTGTCCTCGATCTTATGCATAAAGCTGGAGATCGGTCCTTCCATTTTATTGGTGCGGTCGTCAAGTGTATTATCTCCGAGCAGGTATCCCATTTGCATGGCTGCAGGAAGATATACAAGTATGTTATGTCGCTGATCACCCAGCACGGCTTTTACTTTATCGGCAGTAGGGTTGTCTTTGACTGCATCCTGTACCAGGCGGACTCCTTCTGCAGCAATACGCTCCATCGCGATCCGCGACTTTTCCGTGGAAACGCCCGTATATCGCGATACCTTATCGACTGCTACATCTTCTTTATGTTCAAATAACATCTGCAATGCACCGGCATCCGGGTCTGCATCCAGGATCTGAGACGCCCCCGTTTCTGACTGGCTTTGCTTATATAAGCCTGCCAATACAGCCGGAA
This sequence comes from Chitinophagaceae bacterium, assembly GCA_040509495.1. Classification (GTDB taxonomy): domain Bacteria; phylum Bacteroidota; class Bacteroidia; order Chitinophagales; family Chitinophagaceae; genus Terrimonas_A. The sequence goes on from JBEVKW010000163.1 coordinate 6,867, forward strand.
TAGCTGCTTGTCCCAGTTCATGGGTAAATTTTGAACCATTTTCACTTTTTGGCTCCTGCTTATTTGGGTCGATTTTCTCCAATGGAGGATAACCCAGGTTTTGTTGTATCGTATCTATTAAATTGGTAGCCATAACATTGATTTTGTTATATAGAAAGGAAAACTATGCCATACTTGAGTAAAAAATCAAAAGTAAAAAGTAAAAAAAGCCAGCATCGCATTGAAATCTCTCATTTTATAAAGTCTTTTTTTACCCTTTACTTTTGACTTTTTAGTGCTAAATTCTCCTGCCTGAACGGTCGCCTCACTTATCTTTGCGCCATGCATTACGTTTCTGTAGAAAATCTGGCAAAAAGCTATGGTATCCAGCCCCTTTTCAAAGGCATTTCATTCCATATTGAAGAAGGAGATAAGATCGCACTGGTGGCCCGCAATGGTTATGGCAAATCAACACTATTGAGAATACTTTCCGGTAAAGAGACTGCCGATGAAGGAAAGGTGTGGATCAATAAAGATGTGGACGTCGTACTGTTTGAACAGGATCCGCAATTTGATGAGGCTAAATCAATACTTGATAATATATTCTTCCATAATCACCCGATCATCAAAGCGATCCGTGATTTCGAGATCGTCAGCGAGTCAAATGACCCCGACAAACTTACAGACGCCATTGTTCAGATGGATGAACTTGGCGCGTGGGATTTTGACGCAAAAGTGAAACAGATCCTCGGAAGATTGAACATTCATCATTTACAACAACCGGTGAATACACTCAGTGGTGGACAACGCAAACGTGTCGCACTTGCAAAAACACTGATCGATATCGGTTTCGAACACAAACACGTATTGCTCATTATGGACGAACCTACCAACCACCTCGATGTGGAAATGGTAGAATGGCTTGAACATTATCTCGATAAAGAGAATGTAACGCTGTTGCTGGTGACCCACGACCGTTATTTCCTCGATGCGGTGTGCGAAGAGATCTGGGAGTTGGAAGGAAGTAACCTGTATGTTCACAAAGGAGATTACGAAAACTTTATAGAGAAAAAAGCTGCGCGGATTGAAAACGAATCAGCCAGTATCGATAAAGCACGTAATACTTATCGTCGTGAACTGGAATGGATGCGTAAGCAACCAAAAGCACGTACGACAAAATCGAAAAGCCGCCAGGATAATTTCTACGAAGTAGAAAAAAAGGCTAAACAAAAAATAGAAGATCAGCAACTGGAGTTGCAGATGAAAATGAACCGTCTTGGAGGCAAGGTGGTGGAGATGAAAAAAGTTTATAAAAGTTTTG
>JBEVKW010000164.1:0-8355 GCA_040509495.1 Chitinophagaceae bacterium
GCCGCGTCCTCCGCGTATCGTTGCGTTCGCCGCGCTCCTTCTACGCCAGTCTATACAGGTGATAATCCAAAAAGCTCAATTGAAAATCAACACGCTATCACCCCTTTAAGTTTTTCCCCTTACAATTTTATGATACTCCCCCCTGTCTTTTTGCTCAGCATCCAAATTTGTAAAGGCAAAGAAAAACGGGAATGTATGAGAGCCTGTCTTTCGCAGCCACCAATTTCTATTAAATAAAAACAACTGCTATGACGCGATTGCCAATTGCCCGCCTCAGCCAATGGCTGAGATGGCCGATCTTTCTGATGGTCTGTATGATCTCGTCTGTTCTTACATTTGCCCAGTCGCAAAGAACAGGTAAGGTTACAGATGAAGCCGGTAAGCCGATCCCCGGAGTATCTGTAACGGTTAAAGACAATGCCGGTGGAACCACCACTAATGAAGCCGGTGAATTCTCCATTAATGCAGCAGCCGGACAGGTACTGCAATTTTCCAGTGTAAGTTTTGAAAGTAAAGACGTTCTTGTCGGAAGCGGAGCGCAGATCGCTGTATCGCTTGCCGCCAAATCCGGAACCCTCTCCGATGTGGTGGTAGTAGGATATGGTACGCAAAAACGCGTTAACCTGACAGGTGCAGTTGGAACGGTTGACAAGAAAAAGATCGAAGACCGTCCTGTTGCCAATGCAATGGCCGCCCTGCAGGGCGTAGCTCCCGGTGTGACCGTAACAAGAAATAACGGTACTCCCGGTGGTGAAGGATACAATCTTCAGATCCGGGGTTTTTCTTCCGTGAATGGTTCACCACCCCTTGTACTCGTGGATGGTGCTCCCGGAAGCCTGATCTCTGTTAACCCGAACGATATCGAAAATATCAGCATCCTGAAAGATGCAGCCGCTGCTTCTATTTATGGTGCACGTGCTGCCGGTGGTGTGGTGCTGGTAACTACCAAACGCGGTACATCCGGCAAAGTGACGGTTAACTATAATGGCAAGTACGCCAGCATGCGCCCGAGCAATGTTCCCGGCCGCCTGCATTCATGGCAGGAAGCTGAAATGGCGAATGAGTCAAGGATCAATGCCGGACAGGCTGCCGGTTATACTGCTGAGCAGATCGAATGGATGAAAAATCCGGATATCAACTTCGTACCTAATCCAAGCGGAAGCGACTATCTGTATTTTTATGATCTTGATCAAACAGATCTGATCCTTCGTGATCAATCTCCGATGTGGGATCACAACGTTTCCATGCGTGGCGGCGGTGCCCGTGATAACTTCTTCTTCTCTACCGGTTATTACAAGCAACAGGGTGTGTTCACTCTCGGGCCGGACAAGACTGAAAGGATCAACGCGCGTTTCAACTACTCACTCGCGATCTCCAAGATCCTGAGCCTTGACGCACGTCTGGCTTTCCGTCAGAGCAATACACTTTCTCCAAGCGTTGGTAACGCGAGGATCTTCTCCAACCTGTATACCACACGTACGCTGTATCCAACATTCTTCCCGGGTACAACCGACCGTTATATCAATGATAACAGCGGAAACTTTGCGTATGCGTTGCTGAAAGAAGGTGGCACAGGCGCAGTGAAAGAAAATGAAGGCAATGCACAGATCGCACTGAAAGCAAAAGACATCGTCAAAGGCCTGACGCTTTCTGCTACATATAGCCCAAGACTGGGTGTTCGTACAACCACTTCTGCGATCCGTACCATTCCGCGTTATAACCTGACCGGCATCGGAAGCTACATGAACAATCCGAACTCTTATACCAAAACAGAATACAAGATCACGTCGGATAATATCCAGCTGATCGGTGATTATGTTTGGAAGCTCGGTAGTGATCATGATTTCCATGTAATGGGTGGATATGCGTATGAAGATGAGCGCATCGATCAAACGTCCGGCAGAGCGGCCAACCTTGCAACGAATGATTTCTTTACCCTGAACACGGGCGACCCGCTCCAGTATCAGGCTTCTGAAACGATCGATACCTGGGGATTGGAATCTTATTTCGGTCGCTTCAACTATGCGTTCCGCAATAAATACCTGTTTGAAGCAAACTATCGTCACGATGGTAGCTCCAAACTTGCTCCGGTGAATCGCTGGAAAAACTTCCCATCCGTTTCAGTGGGTTGGAGAATGGCGCAGGAAGAATGGTTCCGCAATGCACTGCCTTTCTTCAATGAATTCAAACTCCGTGGCTCATGGGGTAAACTGGGTAACTCAGACGGTTTCCAGGGTGATAACTATGCATACATTGCATTGTTGACCGCTGGTCAGCCTTATCCTTTCAATGGTATAAGAAACCGTTCTTACTACCAGGGACGTCTGGCTTCCCCTGATAAAGTATGGGAAACCATCACCACCTCTGATGTGGGTATCGATATCGCCGCACTCAACAATCGCCTGAATATCTCTGCGGATTACTTCGTAAAACGCAATGATGACATGCTTGCGCCGATCCAGATCTCCAGCAGCATTGGTATCGCAACAGGAACGTATAACGTCGCTGATATGAAGACGACAGGTTGGGAATTCAGCATCGGTTGGAGAGATCGTATCGGTAAAGACTTCTCTTATTATGTAAACGCGAACATTGGTGACAGCAAGAACAAAGTGATCAGCTATAACGGACAAACAGCGATCATTCCTGGTATCAATGGTATCATCGAAGGCATGCCTTTGAATACAGTGTATGGCTACCAGGCTTCGGGTTACTATCGTGATGCGGCAGATGTGGCTGCAAATCCAACGTTCAGTTCCGCGGTGGGTGCAGGTGATATCAAATATATAGACGTTAATAAAGATGGAAAGATCAATGCCGGCCTTGGCCGCTTGTCTGATCATGGTGATCTCGTGAACCTGGGTAATTCCACTCCGCGTTACAGCTATGGTTTTGATTTCGGATTCAGCTACAAAGGATTTGATTTCTCTGCAATGTTCCAGGGAGTTGGTGAGCGTAAACTGTTTGTTGATCCAACAACCTTGTATCCATATACATCAAGCTGGATCGTACCAATGGATTACAACCTGGATTACTGGAAGCCAGATAACCAGGATGCCCGTTTCCCAAGAATGTTCATCGGCGGTGCGCAAAATACACTCCGCTCTTCTCATTGGGTAATGAATGGTGCTTATCTGCGCCTGAAAAATGTTCAGCTTGGTTACAACCTGCCTCAGCAGTGGATTCGCAAAGCAGGTTTAACGAATGCGAAGATCTATTTTGCCGGACAGGATCTGTGGGAAGTAAGCCAGATGTGGCTGAAAACAGCGTTCGATCCTGAAACACCTGATAATGCTGCATGGCAGTACCCCTTCTTCAGAACAATTTCTTTCGGTGTTAATCTCACATTCTAAGACCTAAAAAAAGAATTACAATGAACAAACGTCTTATAAATAAATTATTGATCGGGGGCGTCGTGATCGCTGGTCTTGCTGCTTGCAGCAAGAAGCTGGATCTTCTTCCCGAGTCAACCATAACCGATGCCGGTTTCTGGAAAACATCCAATGATCTCGTACTGGCATGTAATGAACTTTACCAGGCACTGCCGGTGATCTCCAATAACGTAAATGCGATCTGGGCAGACGATGGCTATGGCTCCGCTCCGAACCCGATCAGCGACGGTACACGTACCGTCCCTGTTACTGATAACGCATTCTCGATTCCATACAGCCTGATCAGGAAAGCAAATACGATCCTCGAAAAATCTGTTCAGGTTACAGATGATCCTGCACGTGTGCGCCGTTATCGTGCAGAAGCCTATTTCTTCCGCGCATTTGCTTACAGCGAACTCGTGAAGAGATACGGAGATGTGCCATTGTTATTGCGTACGTTCGACGTGTTCGATACACTGGCTACACCACACAGAACAAACCGTGAGATCGTGCTGGACACTATGTATCGCGATCTTGATTCCGCTGCGGCAGGTCTGCCACTCGCTTCAGCATTACCTGCTGCAGAGTATGGCCGTATCACAAGGAATGCTGCGTGGGCAATGAAGTCCAGAATGGGTCTGATGGAAGGAACGCGTAACAAATATCATAACCTGGGCAATGCAGCCAAACATCTCACACATGCAATGACTGCCACCCAGTCATTGATCGACATGAATTATCACAGCCTCTTCCGTTACACCGCCGTTCCTGACAGTTCTTATTTCTACCTGTTCCAGTATGCCGGCAACGGTGCGGCTAACAGGGAAAATATCCTGGCCAGAATATATGGTGTGAATGCGACGAATAGCATTTCTGAACATAACTATACCCGTCAGTTCCTCGACGTGGGTGTGGTGACCGCCACCCGTGCAATGATGGATGCCTATCTCTATCGCGATGGTCTGCCACTTGGTAAATCACCACTGCAGGCAAACCAGGATAGCTCAATGGCGGAGTTCACTAACCGTGATCCGCGTATCGCGATGACCGTGTTCAATAAACGTGTTTGGGGCTTCACTGCTATGTGGGTGCCAACATTCAATACGGCGCCAACAGGTTACAAGATCCGCAAGTATGCGACATCGCAGGACTGGGCTTCACAGCAAAGCTTTAATCACCATATCATTTTCCGTTTTGGAGAAGTGCTGCTGAACTATGCTGAATTGAAGTATGAGATAAATGGTTCTATCTCTGATGAAGACCTCGATAAATCCATCAACCTGATCCGCGCGCGTGTAGGCATGCCAAAGCTGACCAACACATTTGTGACAGCCAACGGCCTCAACATGCTGGAAGAGATCAGGCGTGAAAGAAGAGTAGAACTGGCTTTTGAAGGCGAGTTCCGCTACTGGGATCTGATCCGCTGGAAAACAGCCGAGATCGAATTGCCTAAGACCGTGAAAGGTTCTAAAGTTTTCCCTGATCACCAGTTCCCATCCACAGCTCCGAAAGATGCCAATGGTTTCGTGATTGTCCAGGACGCATCGCGTAGAAGCTTCAATGTGAACCGTGATTATTGGTGGCCATTCCCGACGAATGAAACGGGGTTGAACCCGAATTTGAGTCAGAACCCGAATTGGTAGAAAGACGAATGGCGTAAGGTCCCCGCAGATAACGCAGATTGATTTTCAAGTTCAGACGCTTATCTGCGTATCTGCGCTTGATCCGCGTTGATCTGCGGGAACCTACGACCATCAAAAATGAAGTTTGGTCAACGATATAAAACCCCGATCCGAAAATTCCACGCACATGCGTTTCCTTTTCTTGTTGTTTTCTCATATAGGTCTCTTCTTCCATGCTTTTGCACAGGCTGACCGTAACTGGTTGGCCGGTGCACATAGCAAAGAGCAGCTGGCGCGAAATCTTTCCGTGGAGAAACTCGATGAACAATTCCCCCGCTATACCGATCGTGCGAAGTGGGAATCCATCAATCCTGCTTATCGTGCACATTTAATAAAGGACGGCGAAGAGGCGTTGGGTTTTGTGTGGAAAGTGGTACCCGCCACTTCTTACCTCGAGTTTGTAAAGTCGGGGAACAGAAGAGTGATGGAGGATGTGTACAATACGAACCTGACGGCGATACGCAAGCTGGCATTCGCGGAACTCGCAGAAGGAAAAGGTCGGTTCATTCCACAATTGATCAACGGTGTATGGCACGTGTGTGATATTACAAGCTGGTCTATTTCCGCAAGTCTGAATTTGCAGAAAGCAGGTGCGGGTTTGCCGGATATCAATGAACCGGTGATCGAGTTGGGAACCGGTATTACGGTGAATGTGATGGCGTGGACCTATCATTTATTTAAAGACGAGTTTGATAAGCATAGCAAACTGATCTCTCCACGCATCAAACAGGAGATCGATAGAAGAGTGCTGCAGCCATTCTATACAAGAAACGATTTCTGGTGGATGGCCCTGGATGGGAGGAAAAGACTGGTGAATAACTGGAATATCTGGTTGAACTATAACATGCTTACCACGATCCTGCTGGTGGAAGATGACCCGGCTAAACGTGCTGATGGGATCTATAAGACGATGCGTTCTGCTGATCAGTTCATTAATTACTATAAAGAAGATGGAGGTTGTGAAGAAGGTCCTGCATACTGGTCGCACGCAGGGGGGATGTTGTATAACTACCTGTCATTGTTGCAAACCGCCACCAAAGGCGCGGTTGATATTTTCGATAAGCCGCTGATCAGGAATATCGGCAGCTATTATTGTAAGGCGTACATCGACAGTTCCTGGTATCTGAATTATGCTGATGCCGCTGCGAAGATCAAAGGAGATGCTTCACTGGTTTATCATTACGGGAAGGCAGTGAAGGATTCTCAATTGCAGTATTTCGGTTCGTGGCTGGCAAAGCAACAGCAATGGGACACGATGCCGCCTGTGGAGAATATGTATGGTGGTTTCAGAAACCTTTTTACGGTAAAGGAGATTGTTGACGGTAAAGCTGCTCAGCCTTTTATGGCGTATGCGTGGATGAAGGAAACCGGTATTGCTGTAGCAAGAGACCAGGAGGGATCATCAAAGGGATTTTATTTTTCTGCATTGGCAGGGCACAATGATGAAAGTCATAATCACAATGATGTCGGCACCTGTGTGCTGTATTATGATGGAAAGCCATTCCTGATCGATATCGGCAGCGAAACCTATACAAGGCAAACATTCGGACCAGAGAGATATACGATCTGGACGATGCGGTCAACCTATCATAATGTTCCTTTTATCAATGGTGTGGAACAGAAGGATGGTGCAAAATATAAGGCGAACAATGTTTCCTTCACTAATACAAAAGCAACAGCAAAATTTCAACTGGATATCGCTGCGGCTTATCCTGAAGCAGCACAGGTGAAGAAATGGGATCGCGTCTATGAACTGAAGAGAAGTGAATCGTTCACGATCACTGATAAATATCAACTGATCGCTAATAACGGAAACAGCGCTTTATATTTTATGACGAGTGCGCTGCCCTCGAAAACAAAAGAGGGGGTACTAAGGCTTGTTTCCGGGAATACAGATCTCCGGATGGAGTTCGATCCGAAGCAGTTTGACCTGGAGATAGAAGAGGTGCCGGTCAAAGATAGCCGGTTACTGGAAAGCTGGCCACCTGTAGTATATCGTATCCAACTAAAGATCCGTAATAAAAGCACTGAAGGCAATCACCGGATTGTATTCAGGAAAACAAAGTAAATAACAAAAGCAAAACTGATGATGAAAAGGTTTTTTGGGGCTGTTGCAGTCCTGTGTATTGTGTTGATGGCATTCCGGAAAAGCAACAATGAAGAAGCTTTTATACAGCAGAATCTTCAGTTTGCGGGCAGGCAGATCAACCTGATGTTGAAGGATGTGAAAGGAGACAGTGTGTTCCCCCGTACGACCAATGCAGAGGGAAAGCTGGTGGCGACCAATATGTACGACTGGACACCGGGATTCTTTCCGGGCAGTCTCTGGTATTCATATGAATTCAGTAAAGACCCGGCGATGAAAGCACAGGCCATCCGCTGGACAGAAAAGCTGGAACCTTTGAAAGATTTCACCGAGCATCATGATCTGGGTTTTATGATGTATTGCAGTTTTGGTAATGCGTATCGCCTGACCGGTGATGCCCGCTATAAAGATTATCTCGTGCAGGCAGCAAAGTCGTTAAGCACACGATTTGATAAACGTGTTGGTTGTATCAAATCATGGAATGCTTTCAAGTCATGGCATGGTCAGCAGATGTATTATTTCCCCGTGATCATTGATAACATGATGAACCTGGAATTGTTATTCTTTGCAACGAAAGTGACAGGTGACAGTTCTTACTATCGCACCGCGATAACGCATGCGGATAATACATTGAAAAATCAGTTCAGAAAAGACTACAGTTCTTATCACGTGATCTGTTATGATACTGCAACAGGCAAAGTGCTGGCGAAAGAAACAGCGCAGGGCTATGCAGATAATTCAACCTGGGCGCGTGGCCAGGCCTGGGCGATCTATGGATATACGATGACGTATAGAGAGACCAAAGATCCAACGTACCTGAAAGCGGCGATGGGAATGGCTGACTGGTATTTGAAAAGCAAACAGCTTCCGGCGGACATGGTGCCGTTCTGGGATTTTAATATCAAACAGAAAGGATACACACCTGGCGAAAGATCATTTGCAACAAAGAGTGAACTGAATTTCAGAGATGCTTCCGCGGCTGCGATTACAGCTTCAGGCCTGCTGGAGTTGAGTGAATATGCGGGTAAGAAAGGGAAGACGTACAAGAATGCGGCGGTGAAAATGTTGCATTCATTGGCGAGTCCTTCTTATAAGGCTGCGGAAGGGGAGAATGGAAATTTCCTGTTAAAGCATTCGGTGGGAAGTATTCCGCACCAGGTGGAGATCGATGTGCCGCTGGTATATGCAGATTATTATTTTATTGAGGCATTGCAGA
>JBEVKW010000165.1:0-24255 GCA_040509495.1 Chitinophagaceae bacterium
GGGAAAAAAAAGCTGGCATTGCAGACAGGACCGTCTTCAGTTTGTATTGTGATGCCGACAATAATCTTTGGATAGGAACTGCGCGGAGTGGCCTTTACCGGTATAATGCACGATTTGATAAAGCAACCTGCTATCTGGATAATGACCGCGGACAGGTGCTTAATATAAAAGCGATCACAGCGTATGATGACCGGTCACTGATCATGGGGTCTGACAAGGGGCTGATCGTATTCGACCGCGACCTCGCAAGATTTCATTCTGTTAACAACGATAATACCTTTGATAATTTAACTGACAAAGCGGTGTTCTCCATTGTGAAAGACCGCGAGAATGCATTCTGGATCGGCACTTATTTTGGTGGTGTGAACTACTATTCACCCTATATAAACCGGTTCGCTTATTATCCAAGTATACAAAAGAACAGCTCGAGAAAAAATATTATCAGCAGCTTTGCGGATAACGGGAAGAATCAAATATGGGTAGGCACACATGATGCCGGTATGGCCTTGTTTGATCTGTCAACCGGTGCATTTCGCGAAACTTCTGCTGGTGTTACTTACCACGATATACAAAAAATATTGCTCGACCGCGATCAGTTATATGCGATTCTGAATAACAACGGCATCCAGCGCCTGGATCTGCGGACCAATCAGGTTCAGCTATTCAGGCAGCAGCACACTGATTCAGCATCACTTTCAGGAAAGTTTGTAGTGACGCTGTTCAAGTCGTCCGGAGGATTGATCTTTTTAGGCTTGTCAGATGGCGTCAGCACGCTGGATCCGGTGACCGGCGTCATTCGTTCGATACCTCAGACAGCCGGCATGTCTGTAAAAGATCTTGTAGAAGACTTCAACGGAACGATCTGGTTGGCTACGCATAAACATGGGTTGCTCAGGTACGATGCGGTGAGCGGATTAAGCCGCGTGCAACAGCAAACCCGTGATACTGATTCGTTGTTGACCAATAATGTGAACTGCCTGTTCCATGACAGCCAAAATCATTTGTGGATCGGAACCGAGGGCGATGGTTTGAAAATGCTGAATCTGCGCACAAACCAGTTTGAACTAAGTTTTACAGAAAAAACAGGTTTGCCTTCGAACATTATTTATTCCATCATCAATGATGTGGATGGTGATATCTGGGTTAGCACAAGCCGTGGTCTTGCACGGATAGATGTGGCTGCAAAGAACATCCGCACATTTGGTTATATGGAAGCGGCGCAAAAGATCAGGTACAATCCAAACTGTGCGATACGCGTTGCTGATAACCGCCTTTTGTTTGGTGGCGCAAATGGATTCACGCTTTTCAACCCGCGGGAATTGGTGGATCAGCTGGCAAAACCTGCCCTGGTCTTGACAGGCTTTCAGCTATTCAATAAGGAAATGATTCCGGGAGCAAAAGCTTCACCACTTGACGTTAGTATCAACAATATAAAGAAGATCTCGCTGAAGTATGATCAGAACAGCTTTACGTTCGACTTTATTGCGCTCAGCTATATTTCCCCTGAACACAACAGGTATGAATACAAGCTGGACGGATTTGATAAAGAATGGAATGCTGTCGGTAGTCAGAACAAAGCGGTGTACATGAATATCCCTGCAGGTAACTATGTATTCAGGGTCCGAGCATACAACAGTGACGGCTTGTGGAATGACCTGAGTACACAGGTGGTGGTGGAAGTTGCCAGGCCATTCTGGCTTTCAAATTTAATGATAGCACTATACCTGGTTTCCATCATTCTTGCGGTTTATTTTTTTGTGCGATGGTATCATGGACGGTCTGAAAGAAGGAATAAAGAGAAATTGTATTTATATAAGGTATCCAAGGAAAAGGAAATATATGAATCCAAGATCAATTTCTTTACCAATATTGCGCATGAGATCCGGACGCCGTTGTCGCTGATCGTGGCTCCGCTTGGCACGGTGATGTCAGCAAAAGAAGGAGGACCGGAAACGCAGAGTAATCTCCGAATCATTGAACGCAATACGAACAGGCTGTTAAGCCTGGTCAACCAGTTGCTTGATTTCAGGAAGATCGAAGAGGATATGTTCCCATTCAGCAAACGGCAGCACAATGTGATCGAAATTCTGAAGCGTGTGATCGACCAGTATCATGAAACGGCGAAGCAGCATAAGATCTCGATCAGGCTGGAGCTGGCACGTGCGGATCTTGTGTGGGCTGTAGATGCTGAAGCTCTTTATAAGATCGTGAGTAACCTGCTGTCAAATGCACTGAAGCATGCCCGAAACGAGATCCTCGTGGATGCTGGCGTTTTCAACGGTGAACTGAAGATCGCTGTTCGGGATGACGGAATGGGGATAGATCCTCAGTTCCATGAAAGGTTGTTTGATCCGTTCTTCCAGATCGAACAGGGAGAGAACCCGGTGAAAACCGGCTCCGGTCTGGGATTGTCGTTGTCGCAGTTACTCGCAAGAAAACACGGTGGAAAAATTGAAGTTGTTTCTCCCGGAAAAGGCGGCGCCGTTTTTATCGTTCATATCCCCGGATCGGAAGGTATCAGTGAAGCGGGTTCTGCCTTAGAAGCAGCTCATGTGCAGGAAAGATCTTCCCCCGGTGAAGCTGATCTGAAGCCTCATATCCTGATCGTGGAAGATAACCCTGAGTTGCGCGGCTTCATCTCTAATCAACTGGCCGAGTTGTTCTATGTGTTGGAAGCCCAGAATGGCCGTAAGGCAATTGATCTGCTCGAACGTGAGACGGTCGACCTGATCATCTCCGATATCCTGATGCCGGAAATGAATGGCCTGGAATTTTGTAACGCGGTTAAATCAAACCCGGCTTTCTCCCACATTCCATTGATATTGCTTTCTGCCAAAACTGATACGCCCACCAAAGTGCAGGGATTGAGGAAAGGTGCTGATGTGTATATCGATAAGCCCTTTTCAATGGAGCAGTTGCTGGCCCAGATCAACAGCATCATTGAAAACCGTAACCGGGTCAGAAGCAGCCTTCAGCAATCTCCTTTGCAGTATTTCAAACAGCAACCCAGGGAGAATGTAAATGCAGCATTCGTTGAAAAGTTGAACGCGACCATCCTTGAACATGTTGATGATATCAATTTTACTATTGATAGCTTGTCGGAGCAGTTTGCCATGAGCCGTTCTAATTTTCACAAAAAGATCAAACAGGTTACGGGAATCACGCCCAATGATTACATTAAACTCATCCGGCTTAACTATAGTGCGGAACTTTTATCTACAGGGAAATACAAAGTGAATGAGGTCTGCTACATGGCTGGATTTAACACACCTTCCTATTTTTCGAAATGTTTTTTTGAACAGTTCGGAAAGTTGCCAAAGGATTTCGTGCAGCAGTTAAGCGATGGGAAGGAATGATGCTGCGCGAATGGTTTACGTTTCCGCTGATCAGCCTGCTTTTTTTACTCCCGATCATGCTGCGGGCCGGGATGATATATCTGATCACGGTATAATCGAGATCATTAGAAAAGATAAATCTGTGTGATCAGCGGGAGCCTGCGCCGATCGGCCAGGAGATTTGTCCGAACAGCAGGTCTGTATCACAACTGAGTAACCATTTCCCCGCCGTTTCTTTTCGATAGTAAAGATCACCACAATTTATTGCCTGGAGAGCACGGAAATCCCGGCTAAAGTGGCTGGTTCATTTTTTGGATTGGTGTATCCAGAATTGATTGTTTTACTAAACGTACACGGTGGTTATGACTTACACTTATGTAGAACTGCAACGGGACCAATCATTTTTACATTCTTATGTGCATGCAATGCTGGTGATCGACAATGGTCGTTCATTTGAATTCATACATAATTTTCCGCCTAGCGGCAAGGTGTGTATTGATTCAATGCTGTCAGAATGGATCCAGTCAACTTCAAACTATTCAGCAAATATGTTTGCCTCGTTTGTACGGCAATGGAGGAACAGGAGAAAGTGGGTCGTATTAAAGAACAGGCATTTCTTTGATTGCTTTGTGTTGCCGGTGACGAATTTACAGAGGAGAGGAGTTGCAAGTGGCCAGCATCCACAGGACGATTGGTGGATCGGCAGGTTCTGAGAATGCCGTAGCAATGGTGCTTTCGGTGAATGTAGTTCTTATGAGTCGCATAGATTGAAAATTTACTTTCCTGCTATCATATTTATTTTGCTACTCCTGCTATCAGAAGTAACCGGTTGGTGATAGTTGTATAAAGTGTGAAGTGCCGATCTGGCATCGTTCAGTTTTTTGATGGTGACATGTTATTTTATTTTCATACTGTGGACAATAGTATCCGCAGATTGGAGGAATTTTTGACCATTGTCAAAGATTTATCATTCTATATAAGCATCGGTATGTTTGGCCACGTTTTTGTTGCCCGAAACTGAGTATAGAATGTTTTCTGAGAGAATAGATAACGTTTCACACAGTCTTACATGAAATCCCAACTAACCCTGCTTCTTTTGCTCCTGGCCGGAGCGAACATCAGCCTCGCACAAGTAACCGTCACTAATTTCACACCCCGATCTGCAGCTCCCGGAATGACCGTCCGAATTGTCGGAACAGGGTTCAGTACTGCCACCAGTGTACGTATTGCATCAACACCAGCCTCTTTCACGATAAGTTCAGATACGGTGATACTGGCTACCACACCGATTACGACCTCTGGTGATATCTCGGTAACAAACTCCGGCGGAACTGCCAACCGTGTTGGTTTTATCTATGTTCCCACTTCATCGATCATTACAGATTTTGGTGGATACTGGCGAACTACAGCAGCAAGCCCGATCGGAACCCAGCCGGATAACAGTCACAATCTGCTCGCGTTTACACACAATGGAGTGACGTATTCCACTGGTGTGAATAATAGTGTACTCACCAATAACGGCATTTCATTCTCTTCATCTGTTTTTAAAGCATTGCCTGTTGCCTCTATTTCAGGGATAGCTACCGGATCAGGTTCCACCTATCTCGCTCTTGCTTCGCGCGTGGATGGTTCACCGACCAGTGCGTACGTTGCGGGTGCCACCAATTTCACGATCAAAGAATCATTGATCGATGGTGCGAATGGTTTGGATCTTGGTACGGGTGTTACGAACCTGCCATCAACAGCGGTAATGACATTTCAGATCTATAATATCGATCCTGCAAGAGCAACCGATGCAGAACCCGACCTGATCCTTACACAGATCGCTTCTCCGTCCAGCTCTAACGATGAATTCACGTTCCTTGATGCAGCAGGCAACCCGGTAGGAACTTCTTTTACCCAGGATATGACCCTGCTTCCGCGCCTTGGAACCTATGTACTCGATCTGTTTTCCCTGGCGACAGGAATTCCTTATAATGCAGGCCGGCCTTATGGTGTACCTGCCAACAGCACGAATACGACAAGAGATATCCGGGTGGTAAGCCTTAATCTTTCCAGTTTTGGTATCAATGCGTCAAATGCTGCGAACGTGAAAGCGTTGCGGATCACACCAAGTGGAAACAGCGACTATGCATTCATTGCTTATAATGCGGCTTCTGTAAACCTTCCTCCAAACGCAGCGCTGAGTCCTGAAACATCCGTGAGCAGTATCTGCCCCGGTGGTACGGCAAGCCTGGAGATCATCGGTACACCTGCAGCAGGTGGTACGCTTTCTTATGCATGGGAGGAATCAACCAATGGCGGCACTACGTGGACGGCAGTAAGCGATGGTGGAAATTATAGTGGAGCAACGACTTCGCGGTTGCGTGTAACGAATGCCGGCGTTGGTAGTCGTTATCGCGCCTCGGTGTTCGAAACCGGCAATGGCAATGCAGGTATCAGCGGTGTTTTCATTATCACAGCAGCTGGCGGTACAAGAGTGACCAGCCTGAGCATCGCAGGCGGTACCACCATTTGTGCCAATAATAATGTGCAACTCACCTCAGCGATCACCGGTGGTTCGGGCCTGGTTTACCAATGGCAAAGTGATGCGTCAGGATCTTTCCAGGACGTACCCGGTGCCAATACCGCAATACTGGTGCCGCCCGTGAATCAGACAGGCACTGTTAATTACCGGCTGAGCGTATCTCCTGGTTCGGGTTGCCCCGGAGATATCTCCAATACACAAACGCTGACGATAACCGGTATTTCATCAACCACTGCTGCGGAACGATGCCAGACCGGCACAATTACGCTGAATGCGACAGCTACTTCCGGCACCGTTTCATGGTTTGCTGCCGAGAGCGGTGGTTCCTCACTGGCTACAACGAACAGCTATACGATCCCATCACTCGCAGGCACGACTACCTATTATGCGGCAGCGCCAGGTTGCACACAGCGCGTTCCCGTTATTGCAACAGTTCACCCCGCCAGTGCCGCAGGCAGCGTATCCACGATCCCCGGCTCATCTCCCAATACAACCATACTGACGCTGGCAAGCCAGACCGGCCAGGTATTGAGATGGCAGTCATCCACAGATAATTTTACAGGTTCGATCACGAATATTGCAAGTACGCAGTCGCAGATCGTCGTTACCAATCCTGCGCAGGCAACAAGATACAGGGCAGTCGTACAAAGCGGAACCTGTGCTTCTGTAAACTCACTTGCTTCGGCGGCGGTTGTATTACCGGTCCGGGCTAACAGTTTAAAGCTCACCTCCACTAACAATGGTGCGGTATTGTTGAACTGGGAAACCTACGACCAGGAAGGGGCCGCAGCGTATGAAGTGGAAAGGGCAACCGACGGGAATAATTTTGTTAAACTCGCTTCCGTATCTCCAAATCCAACATTAAAATATCAATGGCAGGATGATAGCCCCGGTTCAGGTGGCCTGCTCTACCGCGTAAAAGAGGTCCGGATCAATGGTGAAACATCCTATAGCAACACAGCCTTTATCAGGATCAGCAATCACGGCTTACTCGTCTATCCAAACCCTGTTACAGATGGTAAGCTGAAATTGCAGGTGAATGGTTCGCCAACGGGCCGTTATACGATCCAGTTGCATAATTCAACCGGGCAGGCTGTTTATAACGAAACGTTCAATTATCCGGGCGGCGTATTCCAGCATTCGATCGCCTTGCCGGGTAAACTGGTAACAGGAGTTTATAGAATGATCGTTACAGATCCGAAAGGCAAGCGGACAAATACCTCTGTAGTGGTTCAATAATGAATTTTTTACAGGAAAAAGTCCCGCCATAATAGCGGGACTTTTTTTGTTCGATACAGGAGATCAATATGCTTATTGTATGTTGAAGATGATGCGCCCTTCCTTTTACGCATCAATATCAGGATGACAGTGGCTATCCGTTTGATTCCCCTGATAGCCAAAGCGCACAGACCCTGCAAATTGAGTTGAACATAACTTGTGACGCGCCACCATTCTTTCAAAACCGAAATTTGGTCATGTCTTAAAACAAAAGTTGTATCTGAAATAAAAGTTCAATTTTCTACATTACATCGGAAATCATACTTCCAGCTTTTTTGCCACTTTCCCAATCGTCAATCCCTGCACTAAAATCGAAAAGATCACCACGATATAAGTGATCGCCAGAATGAAATTCTTATAAGGGCCGGCTTCTACTGACAATGCCAATGCAATGGATACACCGCCCCGCAATCCACCCCAGACCAGCAACTTCACTGTTGACCCGCTGAACTTGTTTTTGAAGGGGATCACTTTCGTCGGGATCCAGATAGAAAGGAAACGCGCGAACAAAACTACTCCGATGCCGACAAGGCCCACCAGCCAGTAAGACGGGAGATTTTCAATCAGTAATAATTCGAAACCGATGAACAGGAAAAGTATCGCGTTCAGGATCTCATCAAGCAATTCCCAGAATTTTTCCAGGTAATCCTTTGTTGTTTCTGACATTGCTGTTTTCTTGCCGTAGTTGCCGATCACCAGTCCGGATGCGACCATCATTAATGGCCCGGAAATATGAATAGCCTGTGCAAGCAAATAACCTCCCATCACTGCAGCAAGCGTAAGCAATACAGATACTTTATAATCATCTATCTTCTGCATGGCTTTTGAGACGAGCCAGCCAATGGCCAGTCCGCCCAATAAACCGCCGAACGCTTCCTTGATCAATAACCAGGATACACTTGCGGCGGATAATTCCACTTCGCTGTTCTGTGCCACCTGCAGCAATACGGCGAATACGACAACCGCCACGCCATCGTTGAACAAAGATTCGCCGGCAACTTTTGTTTCAAGACTGCGCGAAACTTTCGCCGTTTTTAAAATTCCTAATACGGCTACAGGATCGGTTGGTGAGATCAATGCCCCAAATAAAAGACAGTAGATAAAAGGGATCTCTTTATAAACAAACGGAAAGATAAAATATAGCAAAGAGCCAACAAGAACGGTGGACAGGATCACACTTAACGTTGAGAACACTACAATGGGAGTGCGTTGTTCTTTCAGGTCAGACAAATGGATATGGATCGCACCGGCAAAGAGCAGGAAGTTCAGCATGGCACCCATCAGGATCTCCGTAAAATCGATTCCTTCCAACAGTTTTGAAAAAGCAAGAAAGGTTTTCGGAAAGATATTACCGGTGATAACAAGCACCACTGATGCGATCATTGCGATCAGCATAACGCCAATGGTGGATGGCAATTTTAAAAACCGGCCATTGAGATAAGAGAAGACAGCAGCCAGTACAATAAGGA
This sequence comes from Chitinophagaceae bacterium, assembly GCA_040509495.1. Lineage (GTDB taxonomy): Bacteria > Bacteroidota > Bacteroidia > Chitinophagales > Chitinophagaceae > Terrimonas_A. The sequence goes on from JBEVKW010000165.1 coordinate 8,610, forward strand.
TGGAAAATGAGTAATAAAGTTCCATTCAATGGTGTTTGGTGATTAAATCCGGCCGTATCGGCCGCGTTACCGGTTCGCCCTGCATGTGGCGGCCAGTTTTTAAAGAGGTGCAAAGGTAACTATTCTTTACTGAAGAGCTGCGATATAGAAGGCTTGCGTTAAAAACCTTAACGAAATTGAAAGAGTTTTTAAACAGGTATTCTATGGGAAATCGATCGGTATTAAAGTTTAATTAGAATCTTGCCTGCAATGAATTTCTTACCGGCAAAGAACTATCGGACAATTGAAGCGGGAGGATATGTATGGCTGAACTGATCAGAGCCGTCCTGCTGTGTTAAGGGCGTAACGGAGTATCGCGTGGTCGCAAAGAGAAAGCAGGGGCCGCCAGGAAAAACGCTCCGCCTGGTGTCCTTCGCGCTCCTTTGCAACCTCAGGGATACTCCCCGCCCCGAATCGGTTAAAATCGGTACATGATCGGCCATTTTACAAAAACCCTGTTCAATTCCCGCCCGTTAATTTTGCCTTATTACCAAATAAAAAGCAATCTCTATGCGTACAATCAATTGGAACGGTGTGTTTCCAGCTATGTTAACTCCATTTACCGCAAATGATACCATCGACTTCAATATGTTTGAAAAGAATGTTCTTGCTCAACTGGAAGCAGGTATCGATGGAGTCATTCTCGCTGGTTCATTAGGCGAAACAAGTACACTTGAATACGCAGAAAAAATAGAGCTGCTCAAATTCTGTGCTGGCTTATTAAAAGGCAGGATCCCTACAGTGATGAATATTGCCGAGCAGTCAACCCGCGTTGCTGTGAAGCTCGCACAGGATGCTGAAGCCAATGGCGCAGATGCATTGATGGTATTGCCACCGATGAGATATAAAGCTGATGGTGACGAAACGGTGGAGTATTTTCAAACCATCGCTGCGAATACTTCGTTGCCGATCATGATCTACAACAATCCTGTTGATTACAAGATCGAGGTTACACTGGAAATGTTCGAACTACTGGCGAAATCTCCCAATATACAGGCCGTTAAAGAATCAACAAGAGATGTGACGAATATCATTCGCATGCGTAATCGTTTTGATGACAGGTTCAGCATTCTTTGCGGTGTCGATACCCTGATCCTTGAAGAACTGATGCTGGGCGCGGATGGTATTGTTGGTGGACTTGTAGATGCATTCCCAGCCGAAACAGTCGCGATCTACCGGCTCGCAAAAGCAGGTCGTTACAGCGAAGCGCTGGAAATTTACAAATGGTTCATGCCGATCCTTGAACTCGATATTCATCCTAAACTGGTGCAGAATATTAAACTCGCAGCAACGAAGACCGGCCTTTGCACTGAGTATGTACGGGCACCGCGCCTTCCGCTCACAGGAGAGGAAAGGAAAAGTGTACTTGCTCTGATCGAAACAGCGATTGCCACAAGACCTGAGCTGCCGGATTATCTTAACCTGCCGGCTTTACAAACTGCATAGGACCGGTTGACAAGAAGAAATGATGAACAGGCCCGCCGGAGCAGATTCCCGGGCCTGCGCTCTCTGTAGATAAGAACAAATCAGTATAAGGCTGCATGATGTTCGCCCGGCTATTCCGACAAAAATTATAAACCATGTTCCACAAACGCTTTTGGCTGTTTTTGTTTGCCCTTGCCATATTATCTTCTGCCCGGGGGCAGACAATGCAAACGGATATGAGATATACCGTGTCGATGCCAGAGCCAGCTAAGCAGGTATATCATGTCAGGTTTGAATGCAACGGAGTCAGCCGGGAATGGGTCGATGTGAAAATGCCCGTTTGGATGCCGGGTTATTACCAGGTGCTTAACTACGCTGACAATGTCAGCAATTTTCATGTAACAGGGCAGGGAAGCGACACGGTTAAATGGGAGCGGGCCAACTATAATACCTGGAGGATCTATTCCAGCCGCGCTTCGAAACTTACCATTACTTATGACGTGAAAGCAGTCCGCAATTTTGTAGCTACCAACTTTCTTGATGAACAACGCGGATTTATTGCACCCACTGGCACATTTCTGCATGTTGATGGAATGCTTCACCAGCCGGTAACAGTAACGATCGAGCCTTACAGCAAATGGAATCGCATAGCCACGGGCCTCGAACCAATTCCCGGTAAGCAACACAGCTATGCTGCGCCGGACTTTGATGTGTTGTATGACAGCCCGATCCTTGTAGGTGACCTCGAGGAACTGCCGTCATTTACCGTAAAAGGCGTGCCTCATTATTTCATCGGTTATAAGCCCGGCCAGTTTGATCGTGCTGCCTTTATGAATGATCTGAAAAAAGTGATTGAAGCAGCTGTGGATCTTATGGGCGACATTCCATTCAAGCATTACACCTTTATTGCGATCGGCCCGGGAGGCGGAGGAATCGAACATCTTAATTCAGCCGCTGTAAGTTTTGACGGAACAGGTATGAACAACCCTGAAAGCCGTAAGCGGATGCTGTCATTCCTGGCACACGAATACTTTCATCATTATAATGCAAAACGGATCAGGCCCATTGAGCTCGGTCCGTTTGACTACGACAAAGGCAGCAGAACCGACATGCTTTGGGTGGCGGAAGGGATCACCTCTTACTATGAAGCTTTCCTGCTGAAAAAAGCAGGGATCACAACAGATGCGGATCTGTTGAAAAAGTTTGAAAATCATATTCTCAATTATGAGAATAAACCCGGTCGCTTATTCCAGTCTGTGTCACAGGCCAGCTATGATACATGGGCCGATGGTCCATTCGGCCGCACAGGGGATGATGTGAATAAAACCATCTCTTATTATGACAAAGGACCGGTGATGGCAATGCTCCTCGATTTCAAGATCAGGCATGAATCCGCTAATAAAAGATCACTGGATGATGTGATGCGGACATTGTACAAAGACTATTACCAGGCAAAGAAACGGGGTTATACTTCCCGGGAATTCCGTGCAGTATGCGAACGGGCTGCAGGCGTGTCCCTCGGAGATTTCTTTGACTATATCTATACAGTAAAGGATGTCGACTATCCTAAATACCTTGCCTATGCCGGATTAAAGATCGACACGGCTGCTAAAGCGGTTAGTGGTGCCTGGTTGGGCATTGGCGCGCGGGAAAGGAATGATACACTGACCATCTCCACTGTTGATTGGGAATCTCCCGCCTGGATGGCTGGTGTTCGTCCAAGACAGATACTTAAATCTATTGATGGGAAACCGGCAACCATGCAATTGCTGCGTGATGTGGCAACCAGAACAACCGGTTCAATTGTGACCTTGCAGGTCGTCCAGGATAAAACGGAGAAAACATTTCCGCTGATCCTTTCCACTAACTTTACCAGGAGTTATGCGATCAGCAGAATGGCAACGGCCGATAGACTGCAATCGGCCATACTTTCTTCGTGGTTGAGGGAAAGGAAATAGTATCGCACTGCGGCGGCGCTCCTATTCACGCGACAAAGCAGCCTTCAATCCGTTCCGGCCGCTGAATTCGAACAACCCTTTAAATGTTTCACCATGAGATCACATTACGCTTTCCTTTTCTCACTTTCCCTGGGCTGCCTCACGGAGGCCAATGCTCAGGTGAAATTAACGAGTGATTATCCGATCCAGCCTGTTGCGTTTACGCAGGTGAAAGTGATCGATCATTTCTGGGCCCCGAAGATCAGAACAAATGCCGACGTAACAATCCCTTACACGCTCGATCAATGCAAACGTACCGGCCGCATCGATAACTTCCTGGTGGCGGCAGGAAAAAAGAAGGCTGACAAACTCACCGAATATACGTTTGATGATACAGACCTGTATAAGATAATCGAAGGGGCGAGTTATGGATTGCAGGTAAAGAAAAATCCCGGCCTGGAACGATATCTTGATACACTTATCAATATCATTGGCGATGCCCAGGAACCGGATGGTTATCTCTATACCTTCCGCACGGCGAAAATGGACAAGCCGCATGATTGGGTAGGTTCAAAACGCTGGGAGAAGGAAGAGGATCTCAGCCATGAATTATATAATTCCGGACACCTTTTCGAAGCAGCTGTTGCACATTATCAGGCTACCGGTAAAAAGACATTGCTGAACATCGCTACCAGGAATGCAGACCTGCTGGTTAAAACATTTGGTCCGGGTAAAGAAGAAAAATTTCCCGGGCATCAGATCGTTGAAACCGGCCTCACGAAATTGTACCGAGTTACCGGCAAAAAAGAATACCTCGATCTGGCAAAATACTTCCTGGATCTTCGCGGCACTCCCGGTCATCTCAACCATGAATACAGCCAGGCACATAAGAAAGTAGTTGATCAGCATGAGGCAGTAGGACACGCCGTTCGCGCCACGTATATGTACACCGGGATGGCAGATGTAGCTGCGCTGAATGGCGATAAACAATACCTTGCCGCTATAGACGATATCTGGAATGATGTGGTGTACAAAAAAATGTACATCACCGGCGGCATCGGTGCAACGGGTAACGGTGAAGCATTCGGCCAACCGTACGATCTGCCAAACATGTCTGCCTATGCAGAAACCTGTGCTGCCATTGCCAATGTATATTGGAACAGCCGCATGTTCCTGCTGCATGGGGATGCAAAGTATATCGATGTAATGGAGCGAACATTATATAACGGGTTACTCTCCGGTGTATCATTGAGCGGGGATCGTTTCTTTTATCCCAACCCGCTTGCCTCAATGGGCCAGCATCAGCGAAGCGCATGGTTTGGTTGCGCCTGCTGCATTTCCAACATGACAAGATTCCTGCCTTCCATGCCCGGCTATGTGTATGCTCAGAATAAGAACGATCTGTATGTGAACCTCTTCGTGGGTAGCGAATCTTCCATCCAGCTGCCGGCAGGAAAACTGAATATTGTGCAGTCAACGGATTACCCATGGAACGGAAAGAATGAGCTCACAATCAATACAGAAAAAAGTTTCCCGTTCGGCTTGCATATCCGTATCCCCGGTTGGGCAATGGGGCAGCCGGTACCAGGAGATCTTTATAGCGAATCAGACGGGAACACGACTGCATTGACTATTTTATTGAACGGACAGCCAGTGAAATACAACACACAAAAAGGATATGCCGTGATCAACCGCACATGGAAGAAGGGCGACAAGATCAGTTTTGAACTGCCAATGGATGTGCAGAAGCTTAGTGCCAACAGCAATGTTCAGGCTGATAAAAACCGCTTCGCATTGCAACGTGGTCCGATCGTATATTGCCTGGAAGGCGCGGATAATAAAGACGCCGTGGTGATGAATGTAGTGGTAGATAAGAATGCTCCTATCGAAACTGTGTACAAACCTCAATTGCTGAACGGTGTCATGACGCTGAACATGAAAGGTACTTCTACCAGGCGGCAGTTGAACAGCGCTGAGCTGTTGAGGACTACACAGGAAGTGACCGCGATCCCTTATTATTCCTGGGCTAATCGCGGACCGGGTGAAATGCAGGTTTGGATCCCTTTTGAAGAATCTGCCGCGCGTCCAATGCCAGCTCCGACAATTGCTTCAAGAAGTAAAGTATCCGCATCTATAAAAAATGCACGCATGCTTAAAGGGCTGAATGATCAATACGATCCGCAGGACTCCCGCGATGCAAGTGCTGTCTATCTTCACTGGTGGCCAAAGAAGAATACACTGGAATATGTGCAGTATGATTTCGAGTCAGCAGAAACCGTTTCTGAAACCAGTGTATACTGGTTTGATGATGCACCGTTTGGTGGTTGCAGAATTCCCGCATCATGGAAAGTGCTCTACAAAAAAGGGGAGGAGTGGGTGCCGGTCACGGTTATTACTGCCGACCCGATCGCAAAAGATAAATACAACACGATCCGGTTTGAAGCCGTAAAAACTACTGGACTTAAAATTGAGATACAGCAGCCTGTTGAGCATTCTACGGGTTTGCACGAGTGGATCGTGAAATGATCGGACAAGCTTTGGCTTGCCTGGCGTAGGAGTATCGCAAAGGACGCAAAGGGTTCGCAGAGAAACGCAGAGATATCTTTGCGCTATATGCGAACCCTTTGCATTCTTTACGATACACCCACGCCGGAAAAATTGATAAAGCCCGGACGTTAAGAAAAAATCATCCGCCACCCAAAGAATCTTTATATTGTATTAGTAATCACTTCGCTGCCCCGCAGCATTTTACAATAAAAAGACGCTAGGAAGCATATGAAAAAACTGGTAGTCCTGTTAGCCCTTGCAGGAATTGTAACAGCCAACGCTCAACAAAAAGCACCCGCGTATCCACTCGTAACGCATGACCCTTATTTCAGTATCTGGTCCAACACCGATAAGTTGAATGAATCTCCTACCAAACACTGGACTGGTGAAGATCATTCACTGCTGGGAATGATAAAAGTGGATGGAAAGATCTACCGTGTGATCGGAAAAGAAAGTAAAAGTTATAAATCTATCCTGCCAACAGGCGAGGAAGAATTGTACACGGCAAAGTTCACAACCGCAAATCCCGGTAAGGAATGGGCGAAACCCACGTTCGATGATAAAGCCTGGAAATCAGGGAAGGCGCCGTTTGAAAAACCATCCGGGGGAACCGGCACATTATGGGATACCCGCGAGATCTGGATGAGGCGATCTTTTACTATAGATGATCTGAATAAGCAACTCTTTTTAGCGGTAAAACATGATGATGGTGCGGAGCTGTACCTGAATGGGGAAGAGGTCTACAGATCAGACGGCGTTGTCAGCCGCAATAAATACATCGAGTTCACCGAATCGCTGAAAAAGAAACTAAAAAAAGGAGCAAACGTATTGGCTATGCACGTGACCAATACCGGCGGTGATGCCTATATCGACATGGGAATAATGGAAGCAATTCCTCCCCGCGCCGGAATGGAGACGATCGAAGCACAGCAGCAGGAGGTAACGATCAATGCCACGCAAACAATTTACGATTTCAAGTGTGGCGATATAAATGCACGGATCACGTTCACCTCTCCGTTATTACTGAATGACCTGCGCCTCCTGGCACGTCCTGTTACCTATATTACCTTTGATGTAAAATCGAACGATAATAAAAATCACAATGTTGAACTGTATTTCGGCGCAGCCGGTAATATCGCCGCAAACTCCGCCCGGCAGGAAGTGCGCGTGTCCGCGTATCAACTGGGAGATATGGAAGTGCTGAAAGCCGGTACTGTGCAGCAACCGGTATTAGGAAAGAAGGGTGACAATGTCCGCATTGATTGGGGCTATATGTTTGTTGGAACGGCCGGGGCTGTGCAGTATGTGTCCGATAAAGACTCGATCTTGCCAACATTTGTACGCGGTTTGAATGTAGGGAAGGCAGAACAAAAAGGCGTAAACCTGTTCCTTAATTCAACTGTTGAACTGGGACGGGTAAATGCTGCAGGGAAAAAACATCTGTTCATTTTGGGATATGATGATATCAGCCCGATCCAGTATTTCACACAGAACCTTTCTCCCTGGTGGAAAACAGAGTATAAATCGACCATCGAAAAAGAACTGGATGCCGCGTACAAAAGCTATGCATCCGTGATCGCTCAATGCGAAGCATTCGATAAAAAACTATACACGGATCTTGAAAAAGCTGGCGGGAAGACTTACGCCGATCTTTGTGTGCTTGCCTATCGTCAAAGTATTGCTGCACACAAACTGGTAAGAAGTCCGCAAGGGGATCTGCTGTTTATGTCAAAAGAAAATTTCAGCAATGGCTCCATCAATACGGTAGACATCACCTATCCATCAGCACCGCTTTATCTGGCATATAATCCTGAACTGTTAAAAGGTATGATGAATGGGATCTTTTATTACAGCGAAAGCGGTAAATGGGCTAAGCCGTTTGCAGCGCATGATCTGGGAACATATCCCATCGCAAACGGACAAACTTACGGAGAAGATATGCCGGTGGAAGAATCCGGTAATATGATCATTCTGACCGCAGCTATTGCAAAGGTGGAAGGGAATGCGTCTTACGCAAAAAAACACTGGAAGACATTGACAACATGGGTCGACTTCCTGGTAAAAGACGGTTTTGATCCCGCGAACCAGTTATGTACAGATGACTTCGCAGGGCATCTCGCACGGAACGCAAACCTGTCGGCAAAAGCAATCGTTGGCATCCGCTGTTATGGATTGCTCGCGGAAATGCTCGGAGAAAAAAAGATTGCCGCAGCTTATCGTGATACAGCTGATAATATGGTGAAACGCTGGATGCAAATGGCAGATGAAGGGGATCACTACGCACTTACCTTTGATAAGAACAATACCTGGAGCCAGAAGTATAATCTCGTTTGGGACAAAGTACTTGGATTGAATCTGTTTCCTAAAGAAGTATATCAAAAGGAGATCAGCTATTATCTGAAAAAACAGAATAAATACGGCTTGCCGCTGGATAGCCGGAGAACCTATACCAAAAGTGATTGGATCTTGTGGACTGCTGTTCTGACAGATAATAAAGCTGATTTTGATGCACTGGTTGATCCGGTTTACAAATATGTGATGGAAACACCGACCCGCGTGCCATTGTGCGACTGGCATGAAACTACAGATGGAAAACAGGTTGGGTTCCAGGCGAGGAGTGTGGTTGGCGGGTATTACATGAAGCTCCTCGATGGTATGATCAAAAAATGACGGATTAAAGTCGGGTTAGAAAGATTATGGATCTTGGCGGGGCGTAAGCATTACGCAACGTATGCAAAGGACCGCAGCGGGCGCAATGAAAACCTGTAGGAGATCTTTGCGTTCATTGCAGTTCTTTAGGCTCTTTGCACAGCTCCTTAGCCAGCCAGCCAATAAGCCTTGTATCCTGGCAGCTTTCTTGCAGCCCATTTGCACCTAAAATCAGGATATAGTTTTTGTTTATCACTCTATAGAATCAATCAATCTTAATTATATCACTAAACCCATAATTTTACCGGATCACAAAAGCACTCAACCAATTACCATAAATTTTTACAAACATGGAAAAAGATTCTAACGACATCAGCAAATGCCCGTTTCATAATGGAACGATGAAACACAGTGTTGCGGGTGGAGGTACGAGAAATCAAAACTGGTGGCCGGGCCAGTTGAAGGTGAATATTCTTCGTCAGCATTCATCACTCTCCAATCCGATGGACAATGATTTCAACTACGCGGAGGCATTCAAAAGCCTCGATTTGGAAGCCGTGAAAAAAGATCTTCATGCGCTGATGACAGATTCACAGGAATGGTGGCCGGCAGATTTCGGTCACTACGGCCCTTTGTTTATTCGTATGGCATGGCATAGTGCAGGTACATACCGCGTTTTTGACGGTCGTGGTGGTGCTGGTCAGGGGCAGCAGCGTTTTGCTCCGCTGAACAGCTGGCCTGATAACGTGAGCCTCGATAAAGCGCGCCGGTTACTCTGGCCGATCAAACAAAAATATGGCAACAAGATCTCCTGGGCCGATCTGCTGATCCTTACCGGCAACGTTGCTCTCGAATCAATGGGCTTTAAAACTTTTGGATTCGCAGGTGGCCGCGCGGATGTTTGGGAACCAAGCGAAGATGTATACTGGGGTTCAGAGACAACCTGGCTTGGCGGCGATGTCCGTTATGCGCATGGTTCACCGGGTGTGGAAGAATCGCATGGCGTACTGGTATCCGATGATGATGCTGATGGCGATGTACATTCCCGGAACCTCGAAAAACCGCTGGCCGCTGTGCAGATGGGGCTGATCTATGTTAATCCCGAAGGGCCTGATGGCAATCCTGACCCGATCGCTGCGGCCAAAGATATCCGCGATACATTCGGACGTATGGCTATGGATGATGAAGAAACCGTTGCACTGATCGCTGGCGGTCACACTTTCGGCAAAACCCATGGTGCTGCCCCAGCAACACATGTCGGGAAAGAACCGGAAGGGGCTGACCTGGAGTCGCAGGGTTTTGGCTGGAACAATTCCTTTGGTTCCGGTAAAGGTCCTGACACGATCACAAGCGGACTTGAAGTGACATGGACAACTACTCCGACCAAATGGAGCAATAACTTTTTTGAGAACCTGTTCGCCTTCGAATGGCAGCTTTCTAAAAGCCCCGCAGGCGCTCATCAATGGGTGGCCAGGGATGCGGAGAATATCATCCCGGACGCATATGATGGTTCAAAGAAGCATCTGCCCACTATGCTTACGACCGACCTGTCACTGCGGTTTGATCCGGCATATGAAAAGATCTCCAGGAAGTTCCTCGAAAATCCGGATGCATTTGCCGATGCGTTTGCCCGCGCATGGTTCAAACTGACCCATCGTGATATGGGGCCACGCGCTCTTTACCTCGGCCCTGATGTTCCTGAAGAAGTACTGATCTGGCAGGATCCAATCCCTGCAGTTGATCACGCAGTCGTCGATTCAGCTGATATCGCCGCACTGAAAGCAAAAGTGCTTGAATCGGGATTGACCGTATCTCAGCTCGTGTCTACTGCATGGGCGTCTGCTTCCACTTTCCGTGGTACAGATAAGCGTGGTGGTGCAAATGGTGCACGCATTCGTCTTGCACCGCAGAAATTCTGGAAAGCCAATAACCCTCCTCAACTGGAAAAAGTACTGGGTGTACTCGAAGGCATCCAGAAAGAATTCAATAATGCCGGAAAGAAAGTCTCGCTGGCCGACCTGATCGTGCTCGCCGGTTGTGCAGGCGTAGAAAAAGCAGCAAAGGATGCAGGCGCAAGCTTAACTGTTCCTTTTACTCCCGGTCGTATGGATGCTTCTGCGGAACAAACGGATGTTGAATCATTCGGCTATCTCGAGCCGCTGGCAGATGGTTTCCGTAATTACAGGAAGACGAAATTACCAGCCAGCACCGAAGCCCTGCTGGTTGATAAAGCACATTTGCTTACGCTGACAGCTCCCGAACTGACAGTTCTTGTTGGTGGCCTTCGCGTTCTCAACACAAACTTTGACGGCTCGCAGAATGGCGTATTCACTTCAAGACCCGGACAGCTTACGAACGATTTCTTCGTGAATCTGCTCGATATGAACACTGCCTGGAAAGCTGTTTCACAGGACAGGGAATTGTACGAAGGCAGGGATCGCGAGACCGGCGCTGTAAAATGGACCGCAACAAGAGCTGATCTTGTATTCGGCTCCAATGCAGAATTACGCGCACTGGCTGAAGTATACGGAAGTGCAGATGGTAAAACAAAGTTCCTGAAAGACTTTGTTGCCGCCTGGGATAAAGTGATGAACCTGGATAGATTTGATTTGAAGAAATGAGTGCATCGATGATAAAAAAGCAGCTGATTTTTCAGCTGCTTTTTTCTTTATGCCATGTTGGCTGCGTTGCTGTTATATCATCTTTGACAAGATCGCGTAATCATATCGCTTGAGTGGAGGGCTATGCCAGGCAAGCACAAGGGGCGCTGCTCCCGGCGTTTACAGCGTTCAATCCTTTTTCAGGATCACCTTCGACTGTGAAAAGTTATATGCGGCATCCAGTATCTGCAACACCGAAGGCCAGTCGCTGCTATTAACCCGTGCCGACTTATAAATCTTCCTTATATCCAACACCAGTTTATCTCCCTGCACACTAGCTGTTGTACTGAATGATCCTACCGGATTATCCAGCTCTTTATTCAGATTTTCCAAACCTTTCACCGAGTACCCCGAAGGAATGACCAGTGTAATATGATACAATATCTTGCGTGGATATCGCAGGTCCACTGGAAGTGTGCGCGTACGTTCTTCTTTCCTGATCTTTGCCTGACCGCCCATTAATGCAGGTAGCGAAACGATCAGGTCAGAACCCGCCACAGCAGTCAGTTCTCCAAGCGTAAGATCTTCATTGTATCGCAGCGATCTTTTTTTATGACTGCGACCGTCCTGCTGAATTCTGAAGCTCGCATAATTCTCTACCTTTACGCCGTATTCGTCTTCTGCAACCGACTTCATCATCTTCGGCTTCTCGTCTTTCCATTCCTGTTTTTGTTTATTGAAGTCTTCCATTGCTTTTGCCATATCCCGGCCGTTGAGATCACTCCACATGCCGGTGCCATCCATGTTCCGGTAGTCAGTTTCCATGAATGGGGTAAGCGCGAGTATGTCATCAATGATCGCGTCTTTTACCAATCCTTTTGCTTCAACGGTTTTGTCAATAACGAGGTTAGCCATGGATGCATCCAGCTTTGCTTCGACCTGGGTGGCGATCACATTCGCAGAAGTGTCAGACAATGGGATCACATCACTTGCTGCTGACTTTTCATCATCATAGCTGAACCGGATACAGTCGTTGCCCGCCAGGTAAGAAGGAATATCCTCCGGGTTCAGGTGTTCGTCGGGGTTGCTGTAGTATTTTCCTTTACATTTTATCATCCATGCGATCTCCGGCGTGAACGCTACTTTGTCCATCTGCGTTCGCTGATTGGAGGTTGTGGCAATGATCTCGTGCGGTATCTTTTTCTTCACCAGCAGTCCTGAAAAAGTTTTCGCAAAAACCATATCGCGCCAGTTATTATACAGTGTCCGTCCCCGGATCGAATAATAAGCTTTACGGATATAATCATCCTCCGAAGCTTCTGTTATGCCGCTTTTCTTCAGCGCTTTATAGATCTCATCAACGTACGCCTGCGTGGATGAAGCTTTCGAATTCTCTGTTTCATATTTGGCACGGTTGAACCAATACTTACGGACATTGGTCATCAGTTCTTCACGGCTAATGTCTTTTGTAGCATCATTCTTTTCGTTGAACCAAACAAAGCCTTTGCTATTGTCCCGGGCATATACTACCTGGAACTTGACAGAAGGCTGCTCGATCAGCCCGTTTGCATAGCGAGCATCAACCAGTTTGTCGCGGCCTTCATCCACCCAACGGAAAACCTTCTTTCCTTTATCGCTTGTTTGTGTGAAGCCCGGCGCGCCCTTAAGGCTTTTGTGGCCGATGTAATAATGGTCGTCTTCTGCAACAACCTCGATGATCTGTTTGCCAACAGGCATTTCCCTGTTACACACATAATACACAGGCTCGAATTCCTTATAATTTGGATGATGCAGGTATGACTGGCTGTTCAGGTTCTTGAATTCATATTCGATGATGTCACCTTCTTCCAGGTCCGGAACAGGCACTTTGAAATAGTCCGGGCGGTAAGAAATTGAGATCCTTGAGTCCGTATAGGTACGGAATGTTCCAGGTACTGATCTGATATCATCCACTCTTGCTGCATCCGTTATTTCAACTGGTTGAATATCTCCGTTCTTCTTGATCACTCTCGCCGAGAAGGCATCACCTTCGGTAGATAAACGGAAGTAGAGGAAAGAATACTGCTCAACGGCGAACTTATCGCGAAGAAGGATCTTTCTACGTTCGGTCTCTTCGATCATGATCTTTGTTTCGTTGGAACTGTTGGCCATGATCAGGGATGTTCCCATTGTAGGGATGGCGAGAAGAATACCCCATAAATTTCTGCCTATACGCTTTCCCGCACTTAATCCTTTCTTATCAAAATTGAAGACTGTTTTCTGACACAGGATCACGGCGCTTTCTTCGGCCCATTTGGCGGAGCTTGCAGCGGCTGTAAAGTCAGCATCCTCCTGCAGTAGAGGATTTTGTTTCAGGTTTTTGTTGAACTGTTCGATCTGTGTTTTGCTTATCCTTTGCTGCGCCATCATGGATACAGGGATTGCCAGCACGAGGAAAATAAAAATCTTTTTCATGTGGATGGTTTGGGGCTATCAGGGCAGTTGTAATGCAATATTGGTTCTGTTGAATTCTTTGATCTGGTTGATAAAAGTTTTCCAGGAGTCAAAGTCAGCTTTATAGATCACCGGGGAATTAAGCTGCAGGGTTTTCTTCAGTATTACCTGGTTTCCTTCCAGTTTGTAAACAGCCTCCATGTTGGTTGTTTTGAAAGCCGCCTGGAATTTCTCAGGGAGTGAATGTGCTTTCGTGCCCGCGGGTAGTTCAAGCGTTATCTCATCCTTTGAGAGAAACACTGCATCCAGGTCATAAGGGTTCTGCCGTTCATTATCAGGCGAGATCTTTACGATCGAAGCTGGTACGAAATCGATACTGGTATAGCATAATTTGTCGACATGCGTTACTTTATTGCTGATCTCCACATCCGCTTCAATCACTAATGGAATATCTCGATCCTTGAAATCCGATGTTTTTACATTCACCGCTTCGGCATTGTTGCTGCCAAGTTCCACCAGGTTCTTGATAAAGGTTTTTCTTTTGTCGGCAGGTATGCCGTTATAAAGATTGTGGAAGTAATTGCGTGCTTCGCCTTCGAAGCTGACTTTCACCTTGCCGGCGATCTTGTCGCCCTTTAATACAAATTTTGCCTGTGTGCTCATCAGGTTTTCTTCAACTGTTGCCGGAGGAACATTCTCTACTTTATAAGAATCTCCATCCTGTACGAGTACATTCTTTCCCTGTATGCGGTAGGCATTTTTGCCAAGGGATGCATACTTCTCCGTTCCGTCAAGGAAATAGGGTTTACCTTTCAGATAGAGAACGGAAATGGCGTGATTGTCTACGCAGAGCGACTGGATCTCATTCCGGTCGTACGGAATATCCCTGGTGCCTATCCACGCGAAATGTGCATCATATCCCGCTATCTTCAGCATTTCCGTTACGAGATTCGCCATTCCCTTGCAATCGCCATATTTGTTTTTGTAAACATCCTGGACCGTTTGCGGAATAAAGCCGGCATAGCCTTCTTCAAAAGCGATATAACGGATATTGTCCTGCACCCAGTAATAAATACTTTTTACTTTTTCTTCGTCTGAGCTTTTTCCCTGCGTCAGATGAGCTACCTGCGCCTTGATCGCATCCGTATTGTTTTCCGCTTTTTTATAAAGGAAATTATACCAGGCGTACATGTCTGCAAGGTTGCTGAACCCATTGAATTTATCTTTATTGATGGTAAAACTCCGCACCGTGATCACGAGGTGGGGCAGGTAGTATGGCCGGCCGAGAGAAGAAGGTTCATCTTTTATGCCTGTAAGATTTTCTGCCGTGAAGGTATACGTGGTAAAGTCTTTCTCTTTTTTTGTCTCCTTTTTGATCTTGTAACCCGGGCCAAAGTTTTTTTCGATAATGCTTAGCTCCAGCCAGGAGGGCACTTTGAAACTGACCGCGTGTTTTAATACGGGTATGTGCTGGTGAAAGAAAATACGCGTCAGGTATTTTGCATCGGAATACTGGTAGTTGTAAGTAAATCTTGCGCGTGTACCGGATTCCGCGGCTTTGAAGCCGTAGAACAATCCAAAGTTATCGTCGAGGAATATGCTCTCGTCCGAAAGCGAGACCCGCTCGGCAGGATACTTCTGTGTTTTGAAATTGTTTTTATAATAGATCTGGAAATCGTAGTCCTTCAGTTTGAGAAACTGGTTGTACGGAAGCAGATAACCGACAACTGCTTTATCTTCCATTGCCACCATTTCCACTTTCCCGTCTTCTTCAGCCGTTACTACCGGTGTGCCGGCCAGTCCTTTTCCAGTGGAGAAGGTAAACTGATGTTCCATCAGTGCAACACCGTATTTGGCTTTTTTGCTGAGACGCTTTAGTGATCCTGCCTGCAGAGAGCCTTCGCTGTCGGAGCTTTGATTTTGTGCCGATGCCAGGACGCAAAATAGCAGGCAATAGGAGAGGGAAATGAAGCTTTTCATGGTGATTCGGTTTGGTGGAGCGCAAACATACTGTTT
>JBEVKW010000166.1:0-4822 GCA_040509495.1 Chitinophagaceae bacterium
AAAGCCCTTGGTACGTTGAAGGACGTTCCTATTGGGCAAACCTTTACGGAGTGGAAGGACACTGGCGGTAATTTCAAGGATGCTATGGCTGAAGGCGTCTTCACAGCGGACGTCCTTAGCCTGGCTCTCGAGGGTTTCACCGGTGATCTAAGCGCTGCGCAGCTCCAAGAACGTGGATACACCGCGGATCAAGCGGAACAAATCCTGAAGACGGCCAAGATCGCCCAATCTGCCGCTACTGAAGTCAAGACCTTCACTCAGCTCATGGGTACGGTCAAGGAAGCGGTTGGTACGGGCTGGGCTGACTCCATGAAGATCATCATTGGTGACTTCGGAGAGGCCAAGCACACGTGGACCGCGCTTAACAATGGCATAAGCGGTTTCGTATCAAGAAACGCGCAGGCTCGTAATGAACTTCTTCAAGGGTGGAAAGATCTCGGTGGTAGAACTCAGCTAATCGAGGGATTTCACCATATTCTGAATAATCTGTCGACCATTATGAGGACCGTCTCCACGGCCTTCCGTGATATTTTCCCGAAGACAACAGCTCAGCAATTAATGAATTTAACGAATACATTTGTTAACTTTGCCAAGGCGCTTCAGCCTAGCGAAAAGACGATTCAGAATATTACTCGTATCGCGCACGGATTTTTCTCCATTCTTGAAATCGGTTGGACGATAATCAAGTCCGGTATTGGGTTCATCAAAAACCTTATTACTACCTTGGGTGGCCTCGGTGGTGGTGGATTTCTTGAATTTGCGGCTAAGATCGGTGATTTCTTCACTACTATTAACGAGAAACTGGTCTCCGGTGGAGCCATCAAAGGCTTCTTCGATAGTTTGTTTGCTGCAGTTCAGAAGATTATCCCAGTAATCGATCGAGTCAAGGATGCTATATTTGGGTTCTTTGGTGGTCTAGGCGGTGATTCTGTTGAGGGTACTGGTACTGCGGTTGAGGCTCTTGGTAACCGTCTAGAAGGTCTTGCAACTCTTGGCGATAAGCTGAAGAGCCTCTGGCATGGATTTATTGATGGAACCAAGAAGGTCAAGGAAGTTATTTCGGAAGCTTGGGGTGTTATCAGTGAGTTCTTTGGTAATCTAGGCGCCAAGATCGGTGAAGTTCTCAGCAGCAACAACTGGGATGCTGGTCTCGATGGAGTGAAGGTCGGTCTATTCGGCGCCATAACTGCTCTATTTGCCAAATTTATCAAGGACGGGCTAAAAATCGATTTTGGCCAGTTTGGTTTGGTTGATTCGATCAAAGAGACGTTCGGTGGCCTGACCGGTGTTCTTACTTCTATGCAGCAGAACATCAAGGCCGATACTTTGATGAAGATCGCTACTGCTATCGGTATTCTTACAGCTTCAGTTCTGGTGTTGTCTCTAATTGACGCGGATGCCCTTGCCAAGGCCCTTACTGCTATGGCGGTTGGCTTCGGTCAGTTAATGGGTGCATTTGCCATTCTTACCAAGATGGATATGAGTGTTAAAGCTGCGGCAAACATGACATTGATGTCTGTTGCTATGACCGCTATGGCTGGCGCGCTTCTTATTCTATCTGGATCTGTAGCCATCATGGCGCAACTTAGCTGGGACGAGCTTGCTCGAGGATTGACTGGCGTTACCGTACTAATGGGTGTCTTGGTCGGAGCTGTTCTTCTCTTGGAAGGGCATTCCGAAGGCATGATTAAAATCGGCACCGGAATGATGCTTCTGTCTACCTCATTGG
The DNA here is from genome assembly GCA_040509495.1 of Chitinophagaceae bacterium. Taxonomy (GTDB): domain Bacteria; phylum Bacteroidota; class Bacteroidia; order Chitinophagales; family Chitinophagaceae; genus Terrimonas_A. The sequence continues at coordinate 1,730 of JBEVKW010000166.1, forward strand.
CGATCCTCGCTGGGGTAGTTCAGTTGTTCTCTACTATGTCGATTACCGATTTGGTTCAGGGTTTCGGAGCGGTTGCAGTAGGTCTAGTTGTTATTGCCGCTGCGTTGCAGCTTATGCCCGAAGATGCGTCAAAGCAAGGCCGCGCCCTTATGCAAATTGCGGCAAGCTTGACCATTCTAGCCTTTGCAATCGATAAGTACTCTAAGATGACTTGGTCCGAAATGGCCCAGGGCCTTACTGGTTTGGCCTTAACTATCGGAATTCTTGTTGCTGCGCTACACCTTATGCCCGCGAATATGCCGGCTCTTGGCTTTGGTCTGCTGGTTTTAAGTGGCGCGATTATGGTTCTGTCTCTAGCCGTTCGGTCTATGGCAAGCATGGACTGGGACGATATGGCCCGAGGGCTAATCGGAATTGCCGTAGCGTTGGGGCTTCTTGCAGCAGCTACATACATAATGCAAGGGACTATTGCTGGGGCAATCGCAATTGGTATTGCCGCCGCATCTCTAATGCTCCTAGCAAATGTCGTTCAGAAGTTTGCTTCTCTTAGTTGGGGAGATCTTCTTAAGGGTTTGGCAGGGATTGCACTTACGCTAGGTGTTCTTGCTGCTGCCGCATTACTTCTACAACCTGCTATTCCAGCGTTGTTCGCGCTAGGTGCCGCGCTTACCCTTATTGGCATTGGATTCGCCGCCTTTGGCGCTGGCGCATATTTGGTCGCGCAGGCGTTTGAGAAGTTGGCAAATGTAAGTGACGACGGAGCTGATGCTTTCGTCCGAAATCTTACAAAGATGGGTGAAGCTATTCCAGCCTTTGCCAAGGGGTTGGCGCTAGGCTTTATCGAATTCATCAAGGTAATCGGAGAGTTCTCTCCAGTTATCGTAGAGATGCTTGTCAAGATGCTCGGAGCGTTGCTTGACGGGTTGACGTCACTTGTTCCTAAGGTCGTAAACCTAATCATCGCCTTGCTTACTGGAATTGTTAACATTCTTAAGACGTGGTATCCGATGCTTATTCAGGCGGGTATAGAGCTTATTCTCGCCTTGCTTACAGGAATTCGAAACGCCATAGGACCGATCGTTACGGTTGTTGGCGAAATTATTACGAATTTCATCAATGCGCTAGCAGGACAGCTAGGCCCGATCATTGAAGCGGGTATTAATCTAATTGTGGCCCTTCTACAAGGCCTAACCAGCGGAATACCTAGAATTATTGACGCGGTAGTTACGCTTATTCTTACCATAATCGGAGAACTTAGTAATCAGCAGAACAGAATTATAGCTGCTGGTCTAGATCTCCTTCTTAATTTCTTGAAGGGAATTTCCGATAATCTGAACAAGGTGATTACTGCAGCAACAGATGTAGTCATCGAATTCATTAAGGGTGTTACCGATAACTTGTTCCGGCTTGCAAAAGCTGCTACAGACGTTATTGTTAAATTCTGTACTGAACTTGGTAATAATGTAACCGAAATAGCTACAGCTGCTGGAAACTTGATCGGACAACTCATAACTGCCTTGGGTAATGAGGCAGGGAGAGTCGCCGAGAAGGGTGTTGAAGCAGTTGAGAAGTTCCTATCAGGGCTTAGTGGACAGATTACCAGAATTGGCATTGCTGTTGGTGATTTCATTACCGACGTTCTAGATGGGATTGCTTCGGCGATAAGAACATACGCACCAGAAATTCGTGGCGCGGGTATTGATATTGCAGCTGCAATTCTCGCCGGTATGACCTTCGGTCTATCTGACAAAGCGTTTTCTGTTGGTGAAGCAGCGGTTAACGTAGCCAAGGGCGCGGTTAGTAAGGTCAAGGGTGCCTTGCAGGTCGTTGGTGACCCATATTCGCTCGTGTTCATGGGTATTGGTGAATCCATGATGAACGGTATGACTATGGCTCTAAATGCAGATACTTCTGTTGAGAAGGCGTCCGTAGGGGTTGTTCAGCGGGCAACTGAGGCGTTTTCTGATTCCTTTGCTCGAATGACAGACGATCTTGGGAATATGACGGATCTTAGCCCGACCATTACTCCGGTTCTCGACCTGACTCGAGTAGCTGCTGGAGCAAAGCAGATAAGCGACTATATTGCCACATCTGGAACACTCGCCCCAGAGTATTCATACACACAAGCTCGTACTATTGCGACGACCGCTAACGCGCAGCAGGACGAATCCATCAAGGCACCCGCTGGTTCTGGAGAAGTAACTTTCAACCAAGTTATTAACTCGCCAACACAGCTGTCCACCAGTGATATTTACAAGAACACTCGTAATCAGATCACGATGGCTAAGCAGGAGTTGAGTATCCCATGAGAGTCACTGACATAGCCGTCTATGCTGGAAAACCAGAAGGCGCAGAGGAGCTATTTTCCTTCAGCCTAAGCAAATCAGATCCTACGGCCCAGTACATGGTTCGTGAGATGACTGGGATGGATGTTGAAGAACTCATCCCAAAGTTCTATGGGTTTAGCTTGCATACCAAAGCTAAGTTCTATGATTTCGTGGTAAAACCCAGAACCATCGTTACCAGAATCGTTCTGAACCCGAGATTCAATCTTGATGAGTCATATTCCGACGTACGCGACCATCTGTATCGGTCTATTTCCGCGGTAAGAACTGGCGTCATCGTGATGCATTTCAATTCAGGAGGAACAACCGTAGCTAGGATCTTCGGGTTCATTACCAAATTTGAAGTTCCATATTTTACGCCTCTTCCTGAGGTGCAACTCTCCATTCGATGTGATGATCCAATGTTCCGAGCGATTAATCCGGTTGTTTACGAGCCAGTTGAGTTGAACATAGTTAATCCGATAACTCTTTCCGATAACCTGTCGACTGCTCCTCACGGTTTTCAATTCCAGGTCACGTTCAAGTCCAACGCGACTTCATTCACGATTCAGGACGCTCCGATAAACCCAGAGTGGGTTTTCAGAGTGATCCCGAACGGTGGGTTCTTGACAGGAGATGTGCTATTTTTCTCCAGCGATCATGCCAACAAGTATCTATATATAATGCGGGGGACGGTTCAAATATTCTTGGTTGATAAGGTTCAACCTGAATCTATTTGGCCGGTTATGTTCCCTGGTTCTACAACATT
>JBEVKW010000167.1:0-13800 GCA_040509495.1 Chitinophagaceae bacterium
TATGATTGAAGTCGTTGCTCATACGTTCCGCAAAGATAAGACGGATGCAAATAACTCTGAAAAAATTTACACCCTTCTGCTAAAATAGCCGATGCCGCTTAACGAAGCGCGGCATCGGCCGTCTGTAAAACTATTCCCTGATGAATTTCACCCGTTGATAAAGTCCATTATTCCGGTAAATAATTACATACATTCCGGATGGCAGACCATCCAGGTTCATGGTCATCATGTTATCCATAGTATTGATCTGTTTCAGCACTTTGCCATCCACAGACATCAGCTGAAGTGTTCCATTGACCTGTAAACCTCTGATGGTGATCATCTGCTTTGCAGGGTTAGGATAAACCTGTAACGCGATGAGCCCATTCATCACCACTTCTTTTACCGGTGAATAAGTGAAGCTTCCGTCAATATCAACCATTTTCAACCGGTAATAGTTTGTTCCGGTCTTCGGTTCATTATGCACAAACTGATAGTTGAATATACCAACGGTATTATTGGTCGAAATACGCCCCACGTCTTTGAACTCGCGCCCATTGATACTATGCTGGATCTGAAAATGACTACTGTTCACTTCATCGCTGGTCTTCCATTTCAACAGCGTCTTATCACCCTGCAGCACTGCATCGAATGCGAGTAGTTCAACCGGTAATGCAACACCTGTTCCGCTGGTAACGATAAAAGGTGAGAAGCTGTTATACCCGTTGTGAAAGCGGCTGTACCTTCCGGCCGAATCCTGTGAGGGTGGATCCATCGCACCGAGATCCCATGCCCCGGAAACATAATGCCCCACCCGCGATGTCAATGGTGCAAATCCTGGTTGTTCATCTGGCTGATACCAGAACAACTCTACAGTTACATTACTGCCGCCGGTCACACTTTCTTCGATCAGCCATGTCCGGTTTACATTACCGGTTTTCACCGAATCGCCTGTTGTTCCATTGGTCAACACCCCGGGAACAACCCGCAGGCTGAAATGATCCGCTGTGCCGCTATTTGTCAGCTTCGCAAAATTGCTGCTGTATTCAGACGGTCCAACCGGGAACACATTCGTGATATGACTGTTTGCCAAACGAAGGCGTCCCTGTCCATCAGTAATAACGAAGTGCGTGCTGTCAAAATTCAGGACAACTCCATTTACTTCCAGATCAAAATCACCCAGGATAAGCTTACCTCCGATCCATTCCGGCAACTCTTCTGTGATACCTTTCTTCATATCGAGATCGCCATTCACGGAGAGGTTCCTCGTCAGCATCACCACGTTGCTGAATGCAAGTGTATCTGTATTATTGGTCAGGTCATACTCGATGGGTTCGCAGTTGGCGATCTGTGCAATGATGCTTCCTTTGTTCGCATTGACCTGCATCAGCTTACTGATGACCGTATCACGATTTGCCGGCAGCGTGAACTGAACACTGTCTATACCGATCATCCCATTCAATTGATCCAGTACCATAAATCTTACCCATGCTTTCCCTTCCAGTGATCCATTGTTCCTGATCGCGTAATGGATCAACACACTGTCACCAGCTCTGAAGCCGGACTCAAAGCGAAGTGCATTCAATGCTCTTTTAGCAAGATCGGGCGCATCGCCAACGATCAGCGTACGTGTTGCTTCATTGTTATCTTCCCGCTCTTCTGTTACCGTTTGCGCCGGATCAACGATGATCTTCATCACCTTCACGCCGGGGATCAGCGATGAATAAGTGGCGGTTGCCGCAACAGTTGTATCCTGACCTGGTAACAATGCGTCGACTGGCACATCCTCTCCCAATTGAATTTCATCTACCATAAAACGTAACACACTTCCCGGAGTTGGCTTAAGTCCGGCATTCCGTACAGTTCCTACAAGCGACACTGATTGTCCGGGCTGCGGATTCAGACTCCCCGGCGAAATGTACTGGGATAATACTTCGAGATCAGGATTGCTATCCACTACTTTGATATGATAAGTCCCTTCATTATTTGACTCACTGATCTCGCAGGCAGTATTCGATGTATCAGCGATCACCTGCACAACGTAATCACCCGGTACAGTGAAGGTCTGCGTGAATGATGCCGGGACATAGAACATCTGTCCGGCTTTAAGAGGGCCGACGCTATCCTGACCAATCGTTGTTCCATTGTATACGAACTTCAGGTTAACCCCGCTCAGATCCCTGGTGCCAGGATTTCTGATCAGTGGATAGAATGTTTGTGGTGAACTGACGCGCACGACAATCGGGTTGGAAGCGGACCCCACTTCACCCGGCAACATAAGCGGCACGATATCCGATCCGAATAACATGGAAGATGTATTGTTGTTCTCATCGGACTCAGTTACCTGCCCGTCCGCATCTGCCATAACATTGATCACCACCGGGCAATCCTTATCTGATGTTGTAACGGTATACGCATCCGACGTAACAGAAATGAAATCCTTTTCATCAACACCCGCTACGATGATCTTATTCCCGATAGGTGTTCCATTCGCCATGAATAATACGCGGAATGATCCTGCCTGCGTTCCTGCGTTTTTAATCTGAGCGGTAAACTTCACCTGCGAACCGATGCTTGCATTGGTCACAGCTGGTTTGATCTCGCCTACAGTAAGATCGGGTCTTGGAATAAAGATCGATGTAACAAATTCATTATTGCTTTCACTCTTCTCCCCAATAGCGGCTCCTTCATCTGTAATGATCCGGATAAAATGCTCTCCGAAAGCAAGTGCTGATCCATTAAAACTGAAGCTTCTTGTATCCATGGCACCGAGGGAGGAAACAACGTCTTCCCTGAGCAGTACCCATGTGCCGGATCCGGGAATGGAATCATACACGCGGACCGTATGCTGACCCGCATCTTCACAGGCAATGTTGGCATCACTGTATCCGAATGTCCGGAAACTGGTCTGACGGAAATCCTGTATTGTCAGATCCGGCAGTTTCGGCTCGGCCATCAGCGTGGTAGTACCATAGCCTGTCATCGGGATCATTAAGCCCTTATAGAATACACTTGGTATCTCGTAGAACTCGTTATAGATATAGGTTTGCCTTGCTTCGATCACATTCGGGCCACTCGCATTCAGGGTGATGTTGACCGGGAATGTTTTTACTGCACCGGGACTTGTTGTACCATCCGCACTTCCATATGTTGCAATGAGCACGCCATTATGATAGATCTTCACCGTGTCTTTCAGGATCTGATCCCAATTGCACCAGAAGTTATCAAGGTTCCTCGGGCGATACGTAACAACTACATTCATGCTACCCGCGCTTCCTACGGTTTGTGCACAAGCCTGTGAGCTGAACATGGATGTTACATTGATTCCCGGTTGTATAACAGGCACACAGTCGTTGGCACCCGGACAGGCGATCGAAACACTTCCGGCTTTGGGAAGGCTGGTGAATGTAAAGTCTGTCACCGTTACCTGATACGAAAGAGCCCCACCACAAGGCGGATTATTTAAAAGGTAACTATAGGAACCGTCGGCGTTTGTTGTTGTTTTGTATACCTGCGAGCCCGTGCTGATGGTCACCTCCGCACCAGCCACTGCGGTTGGATTGGCCGTGCCATAATATACCGCACTGCCACTGATCACCACTCCTAACGGACACTTCTGCACTGTTGCCGGGTTAGGCGTAACCATGATGCCTCCAGGAAGAGTTACCGTACCCACCACGATCGGCCGGATCGCATAATTGTTGAGCACATTTGATTCAGTCAACGTCCGCGCACTGTCGATCCACACCTTGATCGGATAGAACCCATCCGTTGCAAAGCTCATGGTTTTTGTGATCGTTGCTGTACTGAATGGAGCTACCACAGGAATAACTGCACTGTCAAACAGAATGGTGTCCCTGTAAAACTTCACAGGCACATTGGTAGCGCTGTAAGCTGAACTGTTGGCAATATTTGCAGACAGTGTGAAAACATCTCCCGGCAATGGGTTTGTGGCGCTGAATGAAATATCATTCGCGAAGATCTTAAGATCGAGCAACTGGTAAGTGATGACAGGGCCGGCTTTGTAGCCAGCATCAATCGTTGTGGCGCTATTACCAAGATCGTCGCTTGCGAAGAAACGATATCCGAGCGTGGCGCTGTATTGAGGGTGCTCTGCTGTATACGTATATGTAACACCGGCTGTATAGTCAACGCTTGTTCCCTCTTTTGTCATTTGGAAAAGAGCTTCATCAAGGTCATTGAAATCACCATCCCCGTTCCTGTCTATTCCTACTTTCGGAAAGCCTGTGCCGGGTGCACGGTTGTTCGCAGAGCGGTAAACGATCTTGTATGTATAAAGCCCGGTTTGCCCGGCCTCGGCATTCACACCCCTGACGGATTGATAAGGAGAAACGGCAGGAAAGTTCAGTACAGGAGGAGTGCCCGGAGTATAACCGGTTCCGCTTAATGCTGCCGTAACAGAATCAGGACCGTTTGCGGAAGATACGATCTTCAGCTGCGCGGTGTAAGATCCGATAGCAGCCGGCGTAAACGTAACAGGCAGAGTTATCCCGGTGTTTGAAGCGATCATTGTACCTGGCGTGAATGATGGTACGAATACTGCATCACTGACCGTAACCGCTGAAAGCATGACCGGCACATTACCTGTATTCCTGATCGTAAGATTAAACACGGCAGGTGTACCCGTCGCTACCGCACCATAGTTATGCCCTGTTGCAGGATCAATGCTCCACGATAATGCCTGTGAAATACCGGTTCCTGAAAGAAAAACATCAAGGTCTCCAGTGGAGGTCTGCAGCGTCATGGTCTGTTCAGACAGTTGGGCGGCAGCCGGCGTGAAGATCACATCGATCGTATCGGATCTCCCCGCAGCAATACTCATCGTGCCGGTAAAATCTGTTGTAAACGGAGCCGCAATGTTTATACCTGTTACAGTCTGAGCAGTATTGCTCTCATTTTTGATCACCAGTTGCATTACATGGGCAATATTCAACGGAGTATTGCCAAACAGGATCGTATCGGCTGATAAGGTCATAAGACTGGTCACAAATGACGCATGCTGTGTGATACTCCAGCGGCCTTCCTGGTTACGTGTGCGGAGATAGAGTTGATGTGTTCCGCTGGACAAGCCCGCCGTATTTACCGACACAGGAATATCCTGTACGTCGACGCCCTGATTCAGTATGACAGCTGTTCCGTTTCCATGACCCGGGTCTGTATCGATAAAATATTCTGCTGCGACTACATTTTGTGCAGCCGGCGGAGCAGACGGATAGCCGATCTCGCTGTCCACAATAAAATCCCGGACATGGGTGAGAGACCAATGGCCTTCATTGCTTCTGGAACGCAGGTACAGGCGATGCGTGCCAACAGCCAGGCCCGCAGTATTTATAGCTACAGTGATATTACTAAGATCAGTTACCGGCGTGATCGATACTACCGTTCCGTTACCGGCACCAGGATCTGTATCAATAAAATATTCTGCTGAGGCAAGATTCTGCGCAGCAGGAAGTGACGGAGGATAATTGATGTCAAAATCGACGAGAAAGTCTTTTACCGTTGTTAAACTCCAGGCCCCTTCGGCATTCTTAACGCGTATATACAGGCGATGCATGCCTGTTGTTAAAGAGGCTGTACTGACCGCGACCGGAAGATCCGCGACTGTAACACCCGGTATGATCGCAATGGCGGAACCGTTCCCGTTTCCAGGATCGGTGTCAATAAAGTATTCCGCGGCAATAATCTGTTGTGCAGCCGGAGGGGCCGCATGGTAAACAACATCGGCATCATAAAGAAAATCTTTGACAGCTGTGATACTCCATCTCCCTTCAGCATTGCGCGTGCGGATATACAGCCGGTGAAAGCCATTGCTTAGTCCTGATATATTGACGGATGTGGCGAGATTGCTGATATTGATACCTGGCGTCAACAGGATGGCAGTTCCATTTCCACTGCCCGGATCGGTATCAACAAAATATTCGGCAGCTGTAACAGGCAACGCCGCCGCAGGTGCCGGCGGATAAGCCGGATCCTGCGCACGAAGCATCCCTGCGGAACAGATCAGCAGAAGAAGTATGTATAGATATTTCATCTCTAAGAATTAAACATGAAGAGCGCGGTTGGCCAGCGAAAACCGAATGCACATGAGTAACCGGGCAGCCAGTTGCTGCCAGGATACTTTCCAGGTCATCCGGAAGGGAAACGCTTAGTTATTGTTTCTTGTACTGAAAGTCACATTCATGGTGGCAGTACCTGAAGGAATAGAGGTCGGTACTGTTAATGTATAGATGGTCGGAATATTAGGGATCCCTGAAAGCTTATAAGGATCGGGGCCTCCATACGCACCGCAATTTGGCGTTACAACCGAACCCACTGTAAGACCCGCGCCGATGGCAGGTGAACCCGCTTTCAGCACAAAACGGGAATCGAAACTGCCGGTTGTACCGCCAACAAAAACATCTGCCATATCCTGATTAATCACATTGTTCGTTGCCGTGCCGGAAAGAGGTTGGTTCATCTGGAAGAAATTGTTCTTTACCGTTGAATTGGTCAGAACAGCTACACTGAATGTGCCGAAGATATTGTTGGCGATATAAGTATTCACCAGCACAAAACCATTCGATCCGTTCAATGCACTATTATTCCGGAAAATATTACCCGTACCGGCAAGCCTGTCGAGGGAAATATGCCCGTTGTTATAAAATATATTATTCTCACAAACAAAGTTTGTGATCGTAACGGTAGGTGAATTTCCTACCGCATTGCCGTAAAAGAAATTCTTCCGGAAGGTGATCTTGTCATTCGTACCAGTTTCAAACTGTACATACGCCCCGATAATACATCTTTCAAAGACAATGTCCGAAGTTTCGTTAAAATAGACACCGCCTGGTAGTGACAAACCAATGAACTTAGATCCGGCGGCACCTGCCGCAAGTCTGAAAAAAGTAAGGCGGGCATCTCCGGTAGATACCTGCAGACCAGGGTTTGCCGGAGCAAACGTATTGGCAGGATCGTGGAAATAACCCGGACCCACCATCACCAGGCGTTTTGAAACGGATATTGAATTGGTCTGGTAATCTGTTGCACTTGGTTCAAAATATAATGTATCGCCAGCAACAACTACACTTGCACCGACCGCTTCATGAAGGGTGGTAAAATCTGCATTTATCCCAACATTATTATTGATCCTCCAGATCTTTGCATCAACAGCTGAGGTAATGAAGACAAAAACGAGAAGGAAGCTTAGATATTTCATACTGTTTTGGTTTAGGCATTAAAAGTATCTGACAATACAATACAGCCGCATCCCCTGAAAACAGGATATTTGAAAGAGATCTCCTCCTTCCCCTTATTTATTGCAGTACCTGAAACCTGGAGATATAATTAACCGTCAGTGCTTTGAATGAATGAGCTGGCTTAAGATGCGTACACATTGCTCTAACTCGGCCGTGGTGGATGAAGCAAACCCGAGTCTCAGTGCATTTTCATCAAATGCCGGGTACCTGAACGCTCTTCCATCACTTATAAACAACCCGCGCGCCCGGGCAGATATCGAAAGTTTATGCAGATCAATGCTCTTTGCAAATCTGACCCATACAGACATGCCTCCTTCCGGAACGCTGAATGCTGCGGCATCTCCGAGATGTTCATTGAGCAGTTCACAAAAAACATCCCGCCGTTCACGATAAACCGTGATCGTTTTTCTAAGATAACGCTGTATCGTACCGTCATTCAGTAAATCGCCCATTGCATTATCGAGGATATGATCTCCCTGCCGGTCGATCAGCATCCTCACACGCCCGAGGTACTCTATCACGTTTTCAGCAGCTACCAGGTACCCCATTCGGAATGCAGGCGAAAAGCTTTTACTGAATGATCCGCAATAGATCACCATTCCCTGCTCATCTGTTCCCGCAAGCGGCAGCAATGGCTTATGTGCGTAGTGAAAATCAAAATCATAATCATCTTCCAGGATAATAAAACCATATTGCTTTGCGAGTGCCAGCAGTTTCAATCGCCGGTCGATCTTCAGTGATACCGTAGTCGGATAATGATGATGCGCTGTTACATAAACCAACCTGATCTTTCTACGCCGGCAGATCCTTTCCACGGCGTCGACAACAATGCCATGTTCGTCAACAGGTATCCCGATATGTTTCGCCCCTGCATGCATAAAGTTTTTTTCCGCACGACCCCAACCCGGTATACCGGACAATACAATATCTCCAGGTTTTATCAACGCACTGCAGACAAGATTCAACCCCATCACCGTTCCATTGACGGACAGAACATTTGCCGGAGTTGTTTTCATCCCTCTTGTTTCATTAAGATAAGCCGACAATGCATCGCGATAATGCAGGGAGCCAAAAGGTGAACTGTATGCGCCAAACCTGGAATATAAACTTCCCCTGCTGAGTTGTGCACGGTAACTCCTGTACAACTCTTTAAGCGGAGCGAGTTTTACATCCGGGAAACCATCATCTAAGTGAAGCGGGCAATCAACCGTGACGATCTTCTGATCAAGATACTCTCTCTCCTGGATCTGAAAGCCGGCTTTTTTCAGTCCCGACCTTGCTGTCGATTTTGGCAATGATCTCGGATCGCCCTCCGGGAGATGAGCCGTTACAAAAGTGCCTTTACCAACAAAGCTTTCCAGCCAGCCCTGCATCTGCAACTCCTCATAAGCTTTCGAAACAGTTATACGGTTTAGCTGCAGAAAAGCAGCCAGCTCCCTCGTGGGCGGCAGTTGCTGAGAACTCCGGAGCTTTCCATTTTTGATCAGGCCCAGTATACTCTCAGCAAGCTGCAGGTAAACTGCGCGGCCGGCACCGCTGTTGAGCTGCAGACTCGTAAAGATGTGTTTTAAGATTGGACTACTCATTATCTCTTAATTGGACTATAAAGGTAATCCAATGAAATAATACATTTGACTTATCAAAAGTAACAATGCACATACCTCATTCTTTCCGGTTCCAGGATCAGCAGGAGAAGATCGCCTTTATAAGGCAACACAGCTTTGCCAGCATCATTACAAACATCGGTGGCATTCCAACCGCTACAATGCTCCCCTTTGCAATAGATGACGACCGCGGCAGGGTGGTCTTGCGTTCGCACTTCAGTGCAGCTAACAAACAGGCGGAACATATTGAAGACGGTATTTCACTGATCATTTTTAACGGCCCGCACGCATATATATCTCCGGTTCATTATAACCAATATGAATCAGTTCCAACATGGAATTATATCGCCGTTCACGCACTGGGAAAAGCGAGGATCCTGCAGGATGACGCATCAAAGAAGATGATGCTTGAACAAATGATAGCCTCTTACGAAAGCAGTTACCAAAAGCAGTGGGATAGTTTTCCTGAAAAATTTATTGCCGGAATGATGAAGGGCATCGTAGCTTTCGAAATAGAACTGACCTCACTGGAAGGCCAACAGAAACTTAGCCAGAATAAAACAATGGAAGAAAGATCGCGGATCATAGCCTCACTCGAAAGCTCCCGTAATGCCGCGGAACGCGAACTCGCTACGTATATGCAAAACCATAAATAACGTCAAAGATGGAAATAAACATCCAACCGATTCTCGAAAATGAAAAAGCAATGCTGATTCCACTGAAAGCAGATGAGTTCGCACAACTCTACGCCGTGGCATCAGATCCTAAAGTATGGGAACAACACCCTAATAAAGACCGGTGGAAAAGCGAAGTGTTCCAGGTTTTTTTTGATGGAGCTGTTCAAAGCAAAGGAGCATTCAAGATAATCGACAAAGCCACTGGTAGTGTAGCCGGATCTACAAGATTCTATGACTATGACAAGGCAAACGACAGCATCCTGATCGGGTATACGTTTTATGGAACTTCCTACTGGGGTACAGGGTTTAACCGGTCAGTAAAAAAACTGATGCTTGATTATATCTTCCAGTTCGTGTCAACAGTCTATTTCCATATAGGCGCAACCAATACCAGGTCGCAGATTGCTATCGGCCGTGTTGGAGCCAAAAAGGTCGGTGAACAGGAAGTGACTTATTTTGGTGAGGCACCCAAAGAAAATTTTGTGTATAAGATCGACAAGCGTGACTGGATCAGAGAATGATCTGCGTTCATTTGGATGGTTGCCGGAGCAAAGCAAACTTTTTATTGCTGAGGTCAAGATACAGTTGCGAATGCAGGAACAATTTGTTTCCCGTCATTCCTCCGATGCCCATTTTCATCATCTGATCAACCTGTGAGTCGCTTACGCCTTCTATATAGGTGGCTTTTTTTAGTGGTAGCCTGGAACCAGCAATAGTGATGCTGTCAGCTGTTGGGATACTGATTGCGGTCAGCATTTTACCCCATGAGTTAACAGGATACCTCGACGCTACGGCATTTGGCGCTGCAAGCGCAAGTGCCGTTTTTTCATTGGTAAGCAGCTCGAATGCACTCGCTCCTGTATCGAAATAAAGAATGGTCCGCTTTTCCTGTATGATAGCGGGCAGCAACACACTTCGCCTGGTATAAAGCAGATCACTGGTGGGAATAAGTGTATCGCGGGAACGGAAATTGATCAACAGCTTTTGACCGGGATAATCAATCAGCACCTGGCGGTTATCGATCAGATCGGTGCCCAGTGTGCCGATAATATTGACAGCCTTTTTTCTCCAGTCAATATCCCCTGCCATACTGATGGCAACGATCTCCTGCGCACTGATCTTTGTCCCGCCGGCCTGGAACTCCCATCCGTAAAATTTCGAAGTGGAATCAATGACAGGAACAGCTTTAGGATAACGCCTGTTGATGGACGCCAGTTTTCCAGCATATAAAAGGGATGAAGGCGCGCCGAGATCAAACTGCATGAAGAATTCCTTCGGGCAACCCGGCAGTTTGACCGGGATCAGTATCGCCGCATGTTCATCCCAGGCACCATTCAGACTATCCGCTTTCCACCGGAAAGGAATTGTTTGCGGCGCATCGGAAATCCGGAGGTAATTCGGGGCGATCTGCTGAGCATCTGCAGTTAGAAAGAAACTTACAACGATGAAAAATGAACAAAGTCTTTTGAAAAATAACATCTGGAAATTTTATGCAGCGAATCTAAAGACTTTGTAATCCCACCTGCACGACATTTACCCGACATTCACCAGACAATCATTGTCAGTCAATGATTTGGAAATATGCTTTATTCTTACAGCGTTCATATAAATGATCACCGCATTTACCAGGTACATTATGAAAAAAGGCCAGAGATAGCTCACTACAAGGTAACGGCTATGAAAAACTCTTGCTACCAAAAGATTATACGCCAGGGTTACGATCAACGAAAGATGAAATACCACTACCCAGGAGACCTGTTGCCTGATCAGCTTCCTGCTGAAAAGAGTTGTCGCGGCACTAAGGCCCTGCTCTTTTCTTAAAATACCTTGCGGGATCAGAAAATGAACATAGGGAATGATAATATAAAAGAAACAGGAAAGGTTAAGCATTGTCAGAAAATGCTGATCGTCATTTACGGGAGATGCGTTTGTACGCGGAACGGCTATCTCTTCCCGGACAAGTTGTTCATACGATCTGTCAAGCGCAGCAGCGATCGCTTTTAACGTAAAACTCCTTGGCACACTTTCGCCACTTTCGATCCGCTGGATAGTACGGGCTGATACACCGGCGAGTTCGGCAAGTTCTTCCTGGGTAAACCCCTTCTGCTGGCGCGCCTGAACGATACGGAGATGCAGTTTCATGGCGGAAAATTACAGCAATCGCCGGGGATATTGTAGCCGTTCATAATTGAATTAATCGGCAGCACGCCGAACCCATACGCAGACGTATAATAACAGGTTTTGAGGATCCGCGATACGCCTGTGGTGATATCTCCTAACGAAACTGTTCCGGCCTTTGCCCTTTACCGGCATTGGATGCAATCTCTTCGATACGCTTTTCTCTCGTTTCAGGACGTTTTGCCAGCACCAGCCATTGCAGCATCATTTTCTTTACTGATTTACTCAGGCCGGTGAAAAAAACTTTCGAACCTGCATGATGCCGGAATGCTTTCGAGAGATCAGCAGGAATTTTCAACTCTTCCACCTCATCAAGGGTGGACCAGGATCCATTCTCTTTGGCCCTTTCAATGCTTTCCAAACCAGCAGGCATCATCTTTTTTGCATCGATCAATTCCTGAACTTTCGCTTTATTGATCTTAGACCACACACTGGTTGGTTTTCGTTGGCAGAAAAACTGTTTGAACTGGTCATTTCCCAGGGAAACACGCGTGCTGTCGATCCAGCCAAAACACAATGCCTCATCCACTGCTTCGGAATGCGTAACAGACGGCCGGCCAGTTTGCTTTTTGTAATAAATTACCCAGACGGATTGCCTGGAGCGATGGTTCTTTTTTAACCATTGCCTCCATTCTTTTGCATTAGCCGGATAAAAGATCTCTACCTCTTTCACCATTGTCATTTGATATAAGTTAAGTTGATATACACAATCACCATGCCTGTGAAAAGAGAGGATACCTGGCGGGTGTTGATCTGTTAACAAAACTAGACCGGTGATATGACAACCTTATGTCAGCAGTATGCGCGATCGGTAAGATTTTCACCTGCAAAATCTTTAGGGACATTTGATAAGGGGTCGACTTTTCTGTGCGATGGTGATCCGCCCGGGCCGGAAGTACGCAGATCCTTTAAAGTGGTGTACAAAATAAAATACCAGAATTTATCGTTTTTCAATAAATATTTATCATATTTGCATATCAAATCAACTGAATCAATTATGAAACTGGCACCAACCCCTGTAGTACTGTTCGTACTTCAAATCCTTTCATGGATCATATTCGTTGGCTTATCTATTGAGGCCGGTGGTTACCTTACCAATGCTGTGTTCGCATTGTTCAACCCGGAGGCGATAAAATATTTATGGAAGGAGGTCGATCTTTCAGCCCTTCTCCGCTATGATCGCACACAATTTTTTACGGTCGTAGTAGTGATTACGATAATTTCAACGTTGAAGGCTGTGTTGTTCTATCTTATCATAAAGGTCCTGTATAATAAAAACCTGAGTATCTCGCAGCCATTTAATCAACCTGTTATCCGGTTCATCCACAGTGCCTCTTTTATTACATTGCTGATCGGGATATGCTGTATTTCGGGCATGAACTATAGTTACTGGTTAAAAGGCAATGGTGCGGTGTTGCCGGATAGTAATGAGTTACACTTTGACGGTGGCGATGTGTGGTTGTTCATGGCAGTAACATTGTTTGTTATTGCGCAGATCTTCAAAAAAGGAATTGAAATCCAAACTGAAAACGAATTGACTGTATAACAATGCCGATTATAGTAAATCTTGATGTGATGATGGCGAAAAGAAAGATGTCATTGAATGAGCTTTCCGGGAAGGTTGGATTAACCCTGGCAAATCTTTCTATTCTCAAAACCGGGAAAGCTAAAGCTGTTCGTTTCAGTACGCTCGAAGCGATTTGTAAGGTGCTGGAATGTCAGCCGGGAGATATTTTAGAGTTTAGAGAGGAGGAGTGATATCCGGGTAATCCTGCGCAAATATTATTCCCACAAATAAAGACGGTCCCATTTCTTCAATGTTGAAATGCGTTTCCGCAGGCAGGCTTGCTCGCCGAAGCTGCCCGGTCAACAAACTATATTTATAGATAGTGCGATAAACAAAAAACCCGCCGTTGCTGAAGCAACGGCGGGCGGAGGCGGAGACGGCGAGATTCGAACTCGCGATACGGTTTCCCGTATACACACTTTCCAGGCGTGCTCCTTCAACCACTCGGACACGTCTCCTTGGTAGTGGGCGGCAAAAGTAGGGTCTTCCGGTCAATTCCTGAAAATTTTTTCGGCGTTTGCTGTCGTTACCCTGGCCAC
>JBEVKW010000168.1:0-28081 GCA_040509495.1 Chitinophagaceae bacterium
GTACGGATAAAATCTATTTCTTTAAAAGAAGCTCCTGCATCTTTCCATAATTCTCATAGCTGGATGTAATTACCTTGTCGCCTTCTTTCAAACCATTCGTTACCTGGTAAAAGTCCGGGCTTTGCATGCCCAGCTGAATATCCACTTTATACGCTGTTTTTCCGTCTTCGCTGAGTTTGAAGATCCAGTTACCGCCGGTTTGCTGGTAGAATCCTCCTTTAGGCAACAGGATGGCAGTAGTTTCTTCGCTCAGTGCGAGACCGATCTGAAGCGTCTGACCGCGACGGACATTTTGCGGCACTTCTCCTTCGAACTCCATATCCACCTGGAACCGTCCGTTTGTTACCTGTGTATAGATCTTTTTGATCTTGAGCTTGTATTGCTTATTGGCAAAAGTGAACGTACCGACCAGCCCCGTATAGATCCGGGAGATATAATGTTCATCAATATCTGCTCTTACTTTAAAACCACTGAGCACATCTATTTGCCCAAGGCGTTCGCCTTTATTTTTCGACTGGCCGATCTCTGCATCCAGTGAGGTGAGCTGTCCGTCAACCGGTGAGCGGACGATCAGATCTCCCACTTTTTTACGCATCACATTCAACGCATTCTGCGTACGGCCATAGGACTGGCGTGCCTGGTCAAACTCCTGCCTTACCGACAGAGAATCCTCGTTCAGGATCTGCCGGGAAAGGCGGTGCTTCTCGCGCAGATAGTTATACGTATTTTCAGACTGCTTGAATTCCTGGAGGCCTATCGCTTTCTCCGTATACAGATGCTTGTTCAGATTATATACCCGTTCTGCTTCTTTGAGATCATTATCCGCATCGGTCATCTGGTTAAGTTTTCCGATGGTATTCTGACGCGCATTGTTTTGCGAGATCTGCATCTGGGTAAGCAGGTTGTATACAGATGTCTCCTGGTTAACCAGGCTCAGTTCCAGGTCGGTATTTGAAAGGCGCAGGATCGGTTCTCCTTTTTTCATGACCGTTCCATCTTCGACATACTTCTCTTCCACCCGGCCGCCTTCCAGCGCATCGAGATAAATGGTTGTGATAGGCAATACCACACCGTTTACAGGGATGAACTCAAGGAAAGGTCCTTTTTTTATCTCACTGATCGTGATCCGTTCAACATCTACATTCAGTTGCGACTTGCCTGTGGT
Source organism: Chitinophagaceae bacterium (assembly GCA_040509495.1). Taxonomy (GTDB): domain Bacteria; phylum Bacteroidota; class Bacteroidia; order Chitinophagales; family Chitinophagaceae; genus Terrimonas_A. Next base: position 1,166 of record JBEVKW010000168.1, read on the forward strand.
AGCCAGATAACTCGCCACTGCCAGTGTTGCTATGCCCAGCACACCTGCCAGCGTCAGGATTCTTTTCTTGCCCCATTTCTTTTTTTCAATAACGCGATCCACTTGTTGTACTGCTTTAATTGATGAATATCCTTTTTACTCTCCCGGAAAAAACGGTGGCTTTCCCCGGCGACATCCGATTAAAGTCATAAGTATGCCAGTTCCGAACCCAATTGATTAACAGATGATTACACCCAAAATCGCCTTAAAATCGTTCTCTTTCGATACAACAACTGTACGCTTTTGATACAGCACGTTTAAAGTAAAAATTCAAAAGTAAAAAGTAAAAATATTACGCCCGAAAGCCACGAATGTTACACCCGTCATCTATAGTTTTAATTTTTACTTTTGACTTTTTACTTTCTACTTTTGACTTTTTACTTCAGGCAACCTCAAAACAAATCAATTCCAGCTCATGAATTTAAAGAACGCCTCCATTCTGATCGTTGATGATGATACTGATGTACTCACAGCAGTGAGGCTGTTATTGAAAACAGAAGTAAAAGAAGTCGTCACAGAGAAGAACCCGGAGAACCTACGCTGGCATTTATCAAAAGATAATTTTGATGTGATACTGCTGGATATGAATTTCAACAGTTCGATCAATACAGGGAATGAAGGATTGTTCTGGCTGAAAGAAGTGCGCAAAGTTCGTCCGGATACCGCCGTGATCATGATCACTGCCTATGGCGATATCGACCTCGCCGTCCGGTCTCTTAAAGAAGGGGCTACCGATTTTGTGGTAAAACCATGGCATAATGAAAAGCTTATTTCAACCATCAAAGAAATCCTCAAGAGGAAAGGGGCAAAGGGAGGACCGCCATCATCGGCAGCTGCGGACTCGATCATTGGCAAAGATCTGATCGGCGAATCTGAAGCCATGCAGCAGATCTTCACCAAGCTTGAAAAGATCGCACCTACCGACGCCAATATCCTGATCCTTGGAGAAAATGGAACAGGCAAAGATCTTATTGCTAAAGCAATTCACCAGCAATCGCTTCGTGCGGCACAACCACTGGTGAAAGTAGATGTAGGTGCCTTAACAGAAACGCTTTTCGAAAGTGAACTGTTTGGTGTAAAAAAAGGGGCATTTACTGACGCACGTGAAGACAGGGCGGGAAGATTTGAAGCGGCGGATAAGGGCACACTATTTCTCGATGAGATCGGCAACATTCCGTTGCATTTGCAAGCGAAATTGCTGAGTGTATTACAGAACCGGCAGGTAATGCGCCTCGGAAGTAATGAAGCAGTATCAATAGACATTCGACTTGTTTGCGCAACTAACGTACCGCTGGCCGAACTCGCCAATGAAAATCGTTTCCGGAAGGATCTGATTTACCGCATCAATACAGTAGAGATCACCGTACCGCCATTGCGCAAGCGGGGAAATGATATCATTCTGCTGGCGAAACACTTTGCAAAAATCTACAGCAGTAAGTACATGAAACCAACGCCCGATTTTGATAGCAGGGCTTTGGATAAATTAATGAATCACCATTACCCCGGTAATGTGCGCGAATTGCAGTATATCATCGAACGTGCAGTGATCATGGCAGACGAGAACTTACTGCAAGCCCAGGATCTGATCTTCTCTCCTATTGAAACTTCCTCGCCAACGGAATCAGAACCGGCGGAAATGAAACTGAGTTCAGTAGAAAAGAATACGATCCTCAAAGTGATCGAAAAACATAATGGCAATATTACAAAGGCGGCGAAAGAACTGGGATTGACACGGACCGCCTTATACAGAAGACTGAGTAAGTATGACATTTAGGAATTACGAATGGAAAATTGCAGGCGGCATTCTCTTGCTGCTGATCACCCTGAGTGCAGCTGCATTCCTGATCGTGAATGGATATTATGTATATCTCGTGATCGTTTTGCCTGTGATCATTTACCAGGCCATGGAGTTCTATCGCTTTCAGCGGAAAGCTTATCGCGAACTGGATCAGTTTGTTGAATCGGTTCATTACCGCGACTTCTCCCGTCACTTTGATGTAAAGACTGCCTCCTCTGATATCCAGCCGCTGAGGCAGGGCTTTAATGAGATCAACTCTACATTCAAAGTGATCAGTAAAGAAAAAGAAACACAATACCAGTATCTCCAAAGAATACTCGAGCTTGTTGACACCGGGATCCTTTCCTACAACGAAGAAGACGGTGAAGTGATCTGGATGAATGATTCGTTAAAAAGAATGCTCCAATTACCGTATCTCAAAACAGTGCATTCACTGGCAAGACGCGATGAAAACCTGACGAGAGAGATCGTCGAGCTGAAACCAGGGGAGAATAAGATCGCATCGGCTCACCTTGAACGAACTTCTTTCAAAGTACTGTTATCCGCCACCGCTTTTCAAACCGGCGGAAATACATTTAAACTGATCGCCTTTCAGAATGTGAACGAAGCACTTGATGAAACAGAATCGAAAGCCTGGCAAAAACTGCTGAGTGTGTTGACGCATGAGATCATGAATTCGGTTGCTCCGATCTCTTCGCTCGCTGAAACGTTAAAAAGCCGGTTGCAGGAGTCTGTTCCATTATTAAACAATGATACCGGCTCGGTCGATGATCTTGAGATCGGTATTGAAACCATTCGCCGGAGAAGTGAAGGCCTGTTGAAATTTGCAGAAACATACCGTAACCTCAACAAGATCACAAACCCTTCGTTGAAGAAGATCTATGTGAGAGATATTTTCGAGAACCTTTTGCAATTGATGCAACCAACTCTTGAGCAAAAAAATATCGAAGTGGAAACCATTCTGAAGGATCCCGATATTACGCTGGAAGCAGATACACATTTACTGGAGCAGGTCATGATCAATCTTGTAGTAAATGCCATAGAAGCAGTTAAAGAAAAAGACGAGCCACGGATCGTTCTGTCTGCTTACCAGAATGTAAACCGTCGCGTGCTGATCAAAGTGGCTGACAATGGCTCGGGCATGCCTCCTGAGTTGCTCGATAAGATCTTTATCCCATTCTTCAGTACCAAGAAAAGCGGCAGCGGGATCGGACTTAGTTTATGTAAACAGATCATGATGCTGCATAAAGGGACTATCCAGGTACAGTCCGCGGAAGGAGATGGTACCGTTTTTATCCTTCAGTTCTAATGGCACCACCGCAGTTATCTGAGAGCTGATTGGCATAGAAGTGTCGCAAGGTGCACAAAGATCCGCGAAGGACGCGAAGAATACTGTTTTTCTCCGCTGTTTACGACACTTCTGCGCCGTTAAACCTACAGATTATTCCATCTACTGATACTTCACACAGTATTAACCACGGTTAATCCACCGTTAAGCACTTCCATATTTCCTATTCATTCAAAATCTTGTCTCAAATTAGCTGTATCAATTTTAATCCTAAAAGATACAGTTATGAAAAAGTACATCGTCCCCGTAGCAGCAATGTTACTGATCGCAGGCGCAGCAGGTGCACAAACTACAACACCTAAAAAAGCTTCCCACGAGGCAATGGCGAAAAAAGAGGCTGCGACAAGGAAAGCACCTACGGTAGATAAGTCTACAGCGAGTATTACCAGTACAGACAAGAGCATGGCTGCCGACAAGTCAACCGCTATAAAAAGAAAGCATCATCATAAAAAAGTAAAACCCTCTACGCAAACGAAAGGACAATAAAAACGGTGTGTTGGTTCGGTATAGACAGTCCGCTTGTGGCGGCTGTCTTTTTTTATGCCCGTTCCCGGAAATCAGTTAACTTCCCCTTAACCAATGTTAACAATGGACGTTAGCAATTGGCCTTGCCCATTCATATTTTAGCTTATGTTTTCTGTGAGGTTAAGATCGTCCACCATTCGTCTTGTATTGTTCATCAGTTCGCTGGTAATCGCGACCATACTGGTATTCCAACTGGTATGGTTGAAGAAGGTTTACACCTTTGAACAGCGGGAATTCAGTCACAATGTGGTAAAGGCGATCCGCGGACTGTATGAAGATCTTGACATGAGTCTTTATAATTATTCTCACCTCAATGAACTGGTTGAAAATCCAGCTCCCAATCTTTATGTGGCGAAGATCAACAAACCGGTCGATTATGACTCCCTGATCGTCTACCTCCATTACGAGCTGGATGATTTTGGCATATTCACGGATTGTCATGCCGCTGTATATGATACCACCGCTAAAGGATATGTTCATTCCGTGATCCTGACGGCTGATAAAAAAGATACTACGGTAAAGATCCCGGCTACTCCAAGGAATTATGATCACCTGACTTTGTTCTTTCCCAAAAGACAGCACTATATTCTGACAAGAATGAACTTCTGGATCATCAGTAGTGTGTTATTGTTTTTGGTACTCATCCTTTTCGGCGGCAGCCTTTACTACTTTTATAAGCAGAAATTCCTGAATGAAACGCAGAAAGATTTCATTCACAATTTCACCCATGAATTTAAAACACCCGTTGCAGTGATCAGCCTCGCAGCAGATGTGTTAAAGAATCCATCTATCTTAGAAAAGCCTGAAAAGCTAGTCACCTATACCGGTATTGTTGAATATCAATCCTCCTATTTGCGCAACCAGATAGAGCGGTTACTGAAGTATGCCTACACCGATTCCAATCAACTTCATTTATCAAAGGAGAATGTCAACATTCATGAACTGATACAGGAAGCTATTACTAATTTAGGACCACTGATCGCTGAGAAGAAAGCAGGGATTGAATTATCACTGGAAGCGGAAGATCCTTACCTGTTGGCCGATAAGGATTACCTGGTGATCGTCATCACCAACCTGATAGACAATGCGATCAAGTACTCGAGAGAACCTCAGATCCATATCCTTACAGGCAATAGTGCCGAACATACATACTTTACGATCACCGACAATGGCATCGGGATAGAGAAGAAACAACTCACGAAAATCTTTGACCGTTTCTACAGGGTGAACCAGGGGGAAACTTACCACGCAAAAGGTTTTGGATTGGGCCTGAGTTTTGTGAAAAAGATCATTGACGCACATGATGGATCGATCAGTGTAAAAAGCAATCCCGGACACGGATCCGAGTTCACCATCAGTCTTCCCATATCCCGGCCATGAAACAAAAGGATCAAGGAATAAACAATCAAATCTAAAATCAACCCGATCATGCAGCAAAAAACAAAAGTCCTGCTGGCAGAAGATGATCTTCAATTGGGGTTCATCATAAAAGACAACCTGGAAGAAGCCGGTTTCCAGGTCATCAATTGCCCTGATGGAGAAACCGCCTGGGAACATTTTCAGAAAACGAGTCCCGATATTTGCATACTTGATGTAAACATGCCCTATCGGGATGGCTTTAGTCTTGCCAAAAAGATCCGGCAAAAAAGTGACCGCATTCCGATCCTTTTCCTGACAGCTAAATCACTTGAGGAAGATAAGTTAAAAGGTTTCGCAGCTGGTGGTGACGATTATATCCTGAAACCATTCAGCATGAAAGAGCTATTGTCACGCATGAATGTTTTTTTGAGAAGGAATAAGATGATCGTTGATGACAGCCGGTCAACCATTAAAGTGGGCGACCTTTCTTTTTATCCCGATGAATACAAACTTGTTGGTGCAGCTGATACGATCACATTGACGCAACGCGAAGCGGAATTACTGCATTTTCTTTGCATGCATCCCAATAAGGTATTAAAGCGGGAAGAGATCCTGTCTAACGTTTGGGGAAAGAATGATTTTTTCCTGGGAAGAAGTATGGATGTGTTTATGACAAGATTGAGAAAATTACTCGCGGTGGAAACTGGCGTTACGATTGAGACGATACATGGCGTTGGTTACCGGTTTACGGTAAATTCCTGATTGAGTGACGCTGCAGGAGTATCGCAAAGGGCGCTAAGAACGCGCATGGTGCGCAAACAACGTTGCGGTCTCTGCATTTTCTTAGCGCCGCTTGCGATACGCTTACAAAGATCAGAACCTAAGCAATCCTTCCAAGGCCTTCCTCAACTTCTCCGCATTTGGCAGCATTGCCTGTTCCAGCACAATGTTCATCGCCACTGCGGGAACGTTTAACGCGCCTAATACTTCTACGGGCGCATCCAGGTATTTGAAACAGGCTTTCGATATTCTTCCCGCCAATGCTTCGGCAAACGAATTCCGCTGTTGTTCTTCTGTAAGTACAAGACATTTACCATGGGCTTTGACCCGTTCAAAAACAAGTGTTTCATCAAGCGGGTACAATGTTCGCAGATCAATAATTTCCACGCGTCCGTTCATCTGTTTTGCTGCCGCTTTAGCCCAGTAAACGCCCATACCGTAAGTGATCACTACACAACTTTCACCATTGTCGATTGCTGCTTCCTGCGCATGCTCAACTATCCGCCCCTTGCCCAGCGGCACGATATAATCCCGTGAGGGTTCAGGTGTTTTAGCTTCCTCGGTTCCAGGTACCTTACTCCAGTAAAGTCCTTTGTGCTCTAACATAACGACAGGATTACCATCATAAAAAGCTGCTTTCATCAGGCCTTTCATATCAGCAGCATTAGACGGATAGACTACCTTAATGCCTTTAACGGATAACAAAGTACTCTCCACTGAACCGCTATGATACGGGCCTCCGCCTCCATAGGCACCCGTTGGTACTCGCAGGATCATAGAGACGGGAAATTTACCGCAGGTGAGATAACAGCTTTTGGAAATTTCGGTGACCAACTGGTTCAGACCTGGATATATATAATCTGCAAACTGCACTTCAACCATTGGTTTTAGTCCGACCGCATTTAAGCCAACGGTTGAACCAACGATATATGCTTCCTGTATTGCAGTATTGAATACGCGGTGATCGCCGAATTTTTCTGCAAGTGTTGCTGCTTCGCGGAATACGCCGCCAAGCCTCCGGCCTACATCCTGGCCATATAATAATGCTTCAGGATGATCTTCCATCAACTCGCGTATTGCAAACAGGGCGGCATCTACCATCATTACTTTCGGAGCGCCGGGAGGTTCACGTTCGCCTTTCTCTTCTACAACAGGAGTTGGAACAAACACATGCTCTTCAATTGTTGCAGGCAAAGGTTCCGCGGCAGCCATCGCTTTTGCAAAACCTGTTGATACCAGTTGCGAAGCGCTGTCTTCTATCTGCAATAGCTGCTCTTCAATAATACCGGCTTCAAGCAATCGCTTCCTTAGCAAAATACCCGGATCTGTTTTAGAATGCTCTGTCAGATCTTCATCAGGTCGATAGAACTCTTTCCGAACGCCGCTGGTGTGATGTCCAAGCAATGGTACGCGCGCGTGTACGAGAAAAGGTTTCCTTTCTTTTCGAACAGTATCGACCACATCTTTCATAACATTGAAAGAGGCGTCAAAATCACTGCCATCAACCTGCACGCGATTCATGCCTTTGAAACCTGCGGCGAATTCATAGGCATCCATCGAACGGGCTTCGCTTGCAGTAACGCTGATGCCCCAGTTATTATCCTGTACGAGATAGATGACTGGCAATTGGTGCAGCACTGCGAATTGCATCGCTTCACTCACTTCTCCTTCGGTTATACTTGCATCGCCAAATGAGCAAAGCACAATGGGAAGTTCATTGTTACGGCCTTTCTTCAATTTATTCATATCTACCTTCTCCCAGTAACGAATGCCCTGTGCGATCCCGGTCGTCGGAATTGCCTGCATACCGGTGGCACTGCTCTGATGAATGATGGTTGGTTTATCATCACCGCGGTAGTTGGCATGAGCATAATACTCGCGCCCCCCGGTGAATATATCTTCACCTTTTGCAAGAAGTTGCAGCATGAGTTCGTACGGGGAAAAGCCTACGCCGAGAAGCATGCTTTCATCGCGGTAATACGGACTAAAGAAATCCTGTGGTTGTAGTTGAAATGCAGCGGCCAGTTGTATGGCTTCATGCCCGCGGGAAGTTGAATGCACGTACTTACATACCTGCCTGTTCGTTTCATAGGTTTCCGCCATCAGCTTCGCCTGGTGCATCAGCCGGTATGCTTTGAGTAGTATGGATGTGTGTGTCATTAGCAATCGATAAGGTGGCAAAAATAGGTATTGTAATGGAAAGGTTTGAAGGGTTAATGTTTTACCGGCAGGTGTTTAAAATAAGAAAGGTTTGAGCTTTCAATCTGATGAATGCTCAAACCTTTATTATTGTCAGCTATTTTTTTCTTCAGAAACTTATGGAGTCTTTTAAAGAGTGGGATCTTGAAGTCTCCTGTCTGGGCTTACTTCACTTCAAGCTTAAACATACTCACATCTTCCACGAAGCCTTCCAGTTCATCACCAACAACAGCTTCGCCTACACCTTCAGGAGTGCCGGTGAAGATCACATCGCCGATATTTACAGAAAAGAAGTTGGAGATGTAAGAAACAAGGCTGTCAAAATTGTGCATCATGCTGGATGAATGCCCCTGTTGTACGAGTTCCTTGTTTTTGTACAAACCGAAATTGATATCTTTTTTGTTTTTCACTTCCGCAAGGGGCACCCATTTGCCGATCACAGCTGAGTTATCCCAGGCTTTGGCTTTTTCCCAGGGGAGGCCTTTTGACTTTAATTCATTTTGTATATCGCGGGCGGTGAAGTCAATACCTGCAGTGATTGCATCATAATACTTAGAGGCAAATTTCTCTTGTATATATTTACCGTTCTTGCTTATACGGATCACCAGTTCACATTCATAGTGAAGTTCATTGGTAAATTCGGGATAATAGAAGGGAGTGTGCGGCTGCAGCAGTGCACTCTTGGGCTTCATAAATATTACAGGCTCGTCAGGAATATCATTTCCCAGTTCTTTTGCATGTGCTGCATAGTTTCGGCCTACACAAAAAATCTTCATAATCAGGATGGGTGTTTGTTAAATACATCGGATATTGGAGTACCAGGATTTGTTCATCCCATATATTTTCAGGTAATCGAAAGCGAATTGGATTTCTCAGATTTCGGGGGTTCGACGTGCTAAAAATAAGTAATCATGATGATTAATCATAATGAAAACACCTTATTATTTAGCTGGTTCATTGCGGCTGTCAACCCCTGTGTGGCGAAGACTTCGATGGCTTCAACGGAGGCGTCGATCTTTTGTTTTACGAGCGCTTCTTCTTCTTTCTTCCACTTACTGAGTACAAACTCTGCCTGAAGCCCTTTTGGGTAATTGTTGCCTATGCCAAACCGGAGCTTCGGATATTCGGCAGTACCGAGGAGTTCAGCGATACTCTTCAGTCCGTTGTGGCCGGCATCGCTTCCTCCGGGTCTGACCCTGATCTTTTCCAGGGGGAGAGCAAGGTCGTCTACAATGGTGAGGGTATTGGCAACCGGGATCTTTTCTTTGTCCATCCAGTACTTCACGGCCTTTCCGCTCAGGTTCATGTAGGTGGTGGGGCAGATACACACGAACATCTTGCCTTTCCACTTAGCTTCTGCCACATAGGCAAGCCTGTCAGTCCGGAAGCTTCCGCCATGTTTTGACACGAAGGCGTTTACCACATCAAATCCGATGTTGTGTCTTGTATGAGCGTATTCATTGCCTACATTACCAAGGCCGATGATAAGAAATTTCATGTTATGTGAATGATGAGAAAACGGATCAGTGGTCCCGGGATCAGCGGGGTGAGCAAACTATTCTACCTGATAACCTGTTGCGAACCGTGATCTCCAATCCGACATTTTAATGCATCACTTTATTCCAGGTTAAGACGCTACCGTCTCTATCAGTCAGATAAAACAAAAACCCACCTTCGCTAAGCTTCCGGTGGGTAATATGTCTCTTTTTGCTGAAAGATTATTTTTTAGCAGCAGCGCCTTTTGCAGGAGCGGCAGCTTCTTCTTGTTTCAGCTGTCTTGTCATCACTACGGAAGCGATCGGAATACGTGGTGAGTTCAGGAACTCGTAATTCTCTTCCTTCACGTCTTCAACGCGGATGTTGCCATTCAGCTCGAGGTTATCGATAGGCACTTCGATCTGCTCTTTCAGGAACTTAGGATAAGTTTTAACCTTGAGAGAATTGATCTTGCTAACGAATTTACCACCTTCTTTCACACCTTTTGATGTACCCACATATTTCAGTGGAATGTCAGCGATAACTTGTTTGTCGTCTACCAGCTCAAGCAGGTCAACGTGCGTTAACAGGTCAGTTACTTTGTTAAACTGAAGATCTTTCAGGATAGTCCTGTAAGTCTTGCCATCAACTTTCACTTCTGCGATCTGGAATTCAGGAGTATAAACCAGCGGTTTGAATGCTGCAGCCGGTGCATAGAAGTTAACTTCTGTTTGCCCGCCGTAAATTACACCTGGCACCATTTCCTGAGAGCGGATCGCCCGGGAGGCTGCCTTCCCGAATCCGGTCCTCAGTTGTCCTTCGATTGTAATTGTTTTCATTTTGTATGTTGTTTAATAAATGACGTTACACAAATTCTGATTACGCTAATTGCGCGAATTTAACTCACTACGAATTGAATCAGTCTTCAGAATTGGAGTATACACCAATTCGCGGAATTCGCGTCAATAAATTAGCGCTACAGGCTAGGCCTTCTCTGTGAATGTACAAAGAGACTCGTGATACTCTTATTCTCAAATGCATTGCGGATCGCAACGCCGAACAATTCAGAGACAGAGATCACTTTGATCTTTAGACTTTCTTTTTTCAGCGGGATCGTATCACAAACGACGAGTTCTTCCAGTACACTATTCTCTATATTCTCGTATGCTTTTCCACTCAATACCGGGTGAGTGATAAGAGCCCTTACGCTTCTTGCGCCTTTTTCTTTTAAAAGAGCTGCACTTTTTGCCAGGGTGCCGCCTGTATCGCAGATATCATCGATGATCACGATATCCTTTCCTGTTACATCCCCGATCACCACCATGCTTGCGATCTCGTTGGCACGCTTACGGTGTTTATCGCAGATCACCATTTCCGCATTGAAATAATTGGCTATTTCGCGGATACGGTTCGTTGCGCCTACATCGGGGGCCGCAAAGGTAAGGTTTTCAAGCTTAAGATTTTCAATATAGGGGATAAAAACTGCATGACTATCCAGGTGATCCACCGGGATGTCGAAATACCCCTGGATCTGGGGAGCGTGCAGGTCCATCGTGATCACACGGTCGACCCCTGCTGCTGTTAACATATTGGCTACCAGCTTACTTCCGATAGCAACACGCGGTTTATCCTTACGATCCTGGCGGGAATAGCCATAATAAGGAATAACAGCGATCACTTTGTAAGCAGAAGCCCGGCGGGCTGCGTCGGCCATCAGCAACAACTCCATCAGATTGTCCCCTGCCGGAGCGTATGTGCTCTGGACCAGGAAAACAAAGTCGCCCCTGATGCTCTCCAGGAACATCGGGCAGATTTCACCGTCGCTGAATTTCTGAATGGCGATCTTGCCAGGCTTTGAGCCGTACTTAAGGCAGATCTCATCGGCCAGTTGGGTTGAACTGGTTCCGGCGAAAATTTTTGCAGATTGCATGACGTGTATAAAGCCAAAGGTAGATTAAGCGTTGGCCCCTTTGGAGCGGCGAAGATATTACACTCGCGGGAAGATCGCAAGACGGGAGGAAGTAAAAGTAAATTAAAAAGTAAAAAGGCGTTCTGAGAGAAAACCGCCTCTTTACTTTTTAAGGTCTAACCTAAAATATTATAACTATTTATAAAACAATCTAATGCACAATTGCTGCTGTAGTTCCCTTCACTGCAAAAGAAGGTTTCTCCGCAGGGATCTCTATACGCTTACCAGCGCTTACCGTATCAGAATTAAAACTGTAAAAAAGGGAGGAGCAGATAAAGATGGAAAGAAATAAAACCACTACATACATTGCTGCAAAAAAGAGAATGGGATGCAGGGCACCCAACGAACTTGATCTGGATTTCATACGCCGGATTTTAGCTTTTCAGAAATTGGATTTAATAATATTGGTTTTTCAAACTACCTGTAAGTAGTATTGAGGCTATAAAAATATATGTTAAATTGAAAAAGTGCAAGAGAATAAGTACTCAATAAAAGAATGGGCAAAAGACGATCAACCTCGCGAAAAACTACTCAGTTTTGGTGCAAAAATACTGAGCACAACTGAGCTGCTGGCGATCCTGCTTCAAAGTGGTACCCGCAAATGTTCAGCAGTGGATCTTGCCCGGCAGATACTGGCATTGGTAAATAATAATCTGGATGAGTTGGGGCGTCTTTCCGTCAAGGACCTGATGAAGATTGAAGGGATCGGGCATGCCCGGGCTATTAGTGTTCTTGCAGCCCTGGAGCTCGGCCGCAGGAGGCATACCGGCGTATTCAGAACGAAAACAGCCATTCATTCCAGCAATGATATTGCTTTTCATCTTCAAACATTACTGAAAGACTACCGGCACGAAGTATTTGCTGTCCTGTTCCTGAACCAGTCAAACCGGCTGATCCATTTTGAAGTGATCAGCGAAGGCGGCCTTACAGGCACTGTCGCCGATCCGCGTATCATCATAAAGAAAGCGCTGGAGCATGACGCGGTCGGCATCATTCTTTGCCACAACCACCCTTCAGGAAGCCTTCGGCCGAGTAGGTCTGACCAGCACCTGACCCGGAAGATCCGGGAAAGTGCCGCACTGCTTGATATACGCCTGATCGACCACCTGATCGTAAGCGATGAAGGATACTACAGCTTCGCAGACCATGAACTTATTTGACCTGTGCAGTCGCCGCAATAGTTTAAAAGTTTAATGGTTTTAAACGGCTAACCTTAAACTATTAAACTTTTAAACTATTAAACTTTTAAACCTTTATGCCTGCGCTGTAGGGCCGCCGAAATTCATTGGAAAAGAAACTTCTTCAAGGTCTTTTATCGTGCCATTTGCCGCCTCATACTTACTGATATTTTCAGTAATCGCTTTCATGAAACGCTTCGCATGCTGCGGAGTCAGGATGATCCGTGATTTTACTTTGCTTTTGGGAGTGCCTGGCATTACGTTGACAAAATCCAGTACAAACTCTGCATGAGAATGGGTAATGATCGCAAGGTTGGCATAAGTACCTTCCGCGACTTCTTCTGATATCTCAATATTCAATTGGGGTTGCTGCTCAGACATAATGATATTTTATACTTCAGATAATTGTTTCCCGGCTTACAAAGTAAAGCTTTTATTTTCAACGGGAAGGCCATGAATACGTATAGCCATTGTTATGCCTGAAGTGTAGGTAAAGAGAATGTATTTACGTTTTTTCATCATTTCTTTTTCGTTTTTATTCGTCGAGATTTTGTGTTTTTCACCTTGCATTGCTTTGATCATAAGTGATATTTGCTTTGATATTCTGCTTGCGCGCGCAGGGGGTGATGTTGGTTACGTTAGCCATAGGGGGAGGGTAATGAACATGGGTCTTTACGGATACATGGTCTGTACTTTCTCCTGTCCACAACTTTTTCCGTGCTCATTCGGGACCTGGTGGTGGTGGCGGGGGAGGGCCCAAGGGGGATGTTGGGGAATGGAGGAAATGCCTCAACCTGAAGCGGCTCCAAAATTCCAGCCTTGCAAAAATCCTCCCAACCGCTCATGCATCAAAACTCCCCCACTCGACTCCCTATCCCCTCCTCAATCTACCTATCCCCTAATCAGCCATTTCACCAATGCCCATAAAAAAAGAGCACCGGCCTAAACCGATGCTCTTCTATCTAAATGAGATGCGAATTATGGTTTATCCCACCATACTCTTGCGTCAGGAGTGTCTCCACCGGAGAGTTTACCCACCGCTTCGTTGGTGTTTGCTTCGTTCACAGCATAAGCTGTAGAACCGTAAGTGAAACGGCGCGGGATCTGTCCACCTGCATTCGTCGCATTGGGTGTTGGAACCAGGGCAGGAACATTTGTTCTGCGCCAGTTAGCCCATGCTTGTGTTCCGTTTGGATAGAAAGCGAAATATTGTTGCAACTGGATCTTCTGCAATGGAGTTCCTGCAGCAAGTGATACCGAGCTTTGAGCCATATAAGTAGCCAGCAAAGTTGGGTTCTTGATATTCCACTGTTTCCATGATTCGGAGATACCTTTTTCGTAGAGAGCAGCGGCGTCGCCAGTTACCCATCCGCGCTGTACAGCTTCAGCAGCTGCCAGCAATACGGATCCGGAAGTAATGATCGGGAAGACCGAAGATGTAGCCCTGTAGCTGGCTGCGAGGATCTTCGCATAGTTTGTATTAGCATCACCAAAGGCAACAGCCTGAGGTCTTGTAAGACCATAAGGAAAGCCTACTGTAGAGCTACCAAAAGCTGCCTGTCTTGGGTCTCCAAGATTAGCCATGAAGTCAGTCATCAATTTAGATTCGCCAAAGTCAGTACGGCCATTGTACAGGTTGTAGAATGGATTTCTGAAAGCCGCAACGTTACCTGGATAAACCAGGGTCATATTCTGCGTACTGTCACTGATATAACCGGCAGCATCAGTATATGCAGCATTGAATTCTGTAGCAGCCCAGTCACCTGGATTAGGATATACTTTACTTGTACGGAGAGAGATCAGCATACGGAGTGAGTTCGCTACTCTTTTCCAGGAAGCTGCGCTTCCTTTGAAAATGAAGTCACCGGTCGCTACAGCACCCGCATCGAACTGGGCGCCAGCCTCTTTCAGTTCTTTGATCAAATCTTTATAGATCGCCTCTTGTGCGTCATACTTAGGCCTTAAGTTAGCTGCTCCTTGCAACGCTTCTGAATAAGGAACATCACCCCACCTGTCGGTAAGCGTCCAGTAGATGTACGCCTTCAGGATACGAGCAATCGCGATCTGGTTATTCGCAGAGCCGAATTTTGAAGCAAGCGGAATTTTTTCCGGATCAGTGTTATAGATAATGATATTCTGAAGATCGTACAATACGCCAGAATAAGTTCCGTCAAAATCCAATTTAGGAAGCGCATACAAAGAAACCTCCGTGTACTGCGTTTCAGAAAAATACTGAGCATACAAGCCGTCTCTTGTTTGAGAGGCAAAGCCACCAAGGGAAGACTCAACGTTACTCAGCAACGCTGCCGTAGAAGGCGTCGTTGTACCGTTAGGATTCACGTTGGTGTCCTGAAACTTCTTACAGCTGGTTACCAGCAGAGAAGCCGTAGCTATGATGGATAATAATTTCAATGATTTCATAATAATACTTTTTTTCAGTAAGAAAATACTAGAATCCGAGTTTCAGGTTAACACCAAGAGATCTTGTTCCGGGGAACTGACCGTTCTCACCAAACACGCTGCTGATCTCTGAAGGATCGAAATCTTTTGATTTTCTGTAGATCATCCATGGGTTACGGGCAATCACTGAGAATGTTGCATTCTGCAGCCATTTGCTGGTAAAGCCCCACTTCTGTACAGGAATTCTATATCCAAGGCTAACCTCACGCATTTTCACGTAAGTAAGATCATATACGAACTCGTCGAATACGTTGTTACCAACCATGTTATGGAAATAATCCTGCGCTTCAACATACATATCAACCGGGTTTTTATCAGCGTCAACACCAACAACGTGGATACCGCCACCATCAGCAACCGCATCACGGATTGGGTTTCCTTTATCGTTGTTACCAGCTGTACGTGCTGTCAGACCAGAATATGAACCCCACATATCTGACATAGAGAAGAATTTACCACCAACCTGGAAGTCGATGTTAATATTCAACACGATGTTCTTATAAGAGAACGTATTCTGTAAACCACCTGTGTAATCAGGAAGTACGCTTCCGAATTTCACATTCTCAGATTTAACATAGTTTCCGTCTTCATCCAGAACAGGTTTGCCATCAACGTATGTTTTACCACCGCCGATCAGCATACCCCATGGTTGACCTTCCTGGTGAACAGTAAATGGAGGAGTGATACCGTTGAATCCTGCACCGCTTGACAGTGTGATCTGAGATACACCTGGAGCGAGTGATACAACTTTGTTGCTGAGAACTTTCGCATAAGTAGCGTTGATATCCCATGAGAAATCCTTGCTTACTACAGGGCGGCCAAATGCCTGGAACTCGAGACCTTTACGGGAGATCTCACCAGCATTGATCGTTTGTGAGCCAAATCCGCTTGCTCCGCTAACTGTTACAGAGATCGGAGAGTTTTCAGTTGTCGCTGCATAATATGTAGCGCTGATACCGGCTCTGTTTTTCAGGAAACGCAGGTCAAGACCAAGCTCTTTTGTTGTCTGGGTTGCACCTCTGATAGAAGAGCTAACAAGACCATTAGGAGTACCCTGTACGAAGTAGCTTACTGCAGGGTTTCCCTGAACCCACTGATCAGCACCTACGCTATATGCAAGATCAAGGTTATATGGTCCGATCGCCTGAGGAACTTCACCCCATGTAGCTCTCAATTTACCATAAGACAGGAATGGCAACGCGTCTTTAGTCAGATCGCTGAACACGAAACCAGCACCGAATGATTTAACGAAGATTCCGTTATCAGCCGCTGGTAAAGTTGAGTACCAGTCATTACGAACAGTCGCATCCAGGAACAACATATTTCTCCAGCTTCCACTCACACGTGTAAACAATGCACGGCGTTTCTCCAGGCTTCTGCTATTACCATAGGCAACAGGAGAAAGCGAGTTGTTAAGAGCGAAGAAGTCAGGAATATAAAGACCATCGCGGGTGTTCGCATTGATACCCTTGTTAGTGATCTTAACGATTTCACCACCACCAAGAACATCCAGACCGAAATCACCAAACTTCTTATTATATGTACCAACTAATTCATAGCGGTCATCAGCAAAGAAACTTTCTGCAGTTGCATAACCTGCTCTCAAACCTGTTTGTCTTGCACTTCTTTCAAGCACATACCATGTTCTGTTTTCAGTCCAGGTATTAACCAGGCTCTTACGGTAAGAACCTCTCAGGCGGAAATCACTGTTAATTTTGTAAGTCAGTGACACATCACCGAACAGACGGTCACGTCTGAACAGGTTTTCCTGATTATCAAAATAAGTATAAGGGTTATACCAGTAGTTTGCACCATAGAAGTTAACCGGGTTAGCAGCGCTGTAAGAACCAGGATTAGAGTGGTTCCAGCTACCGATCACACCTGGCGTACCAGTAGAACCTGCAGGAGAAGTCATTCCTTTCAGCTCTCTCAGGATATTCATATCCAGATCACGGTGAAACCATGAGTTAAAGCTACCTGTAGAGTTGTTACCATAACCATCAGAGTTTTCAGCCTGTTGGTTTTGTGTAACATAGTTCAGGTTGGTGCTCATTGTAAAATGTGTACCAAGATCGATAGAGAAGTTACCGGCGAATGTATTTCTTCTCAGGTAAGAATTCGGGATCAGACCCTGGATATCAAGGTTCGTATAAGAGATCCTTGTAGAGAAGTTATCACCCGCTTTTGAGAAGTTGATGTTGTTCGTCGTAGTGATACCTGTGTTATAGAAGTCACGGGTATTGTTTGGTTGAGCAACAAGCGGCTGTGTTTTGAAAGAATACTGTGTACCTGGGTACCATGCATACCATGGAATATATTCCTGGCCTGTCATGCGCGGACCCCATGAAGCGTCATCAGTATAGTCATGGTAATATTTACCATCGAGCGCTTTCCATGCTTCAGGCTGACCAGCAACCCATTTGTATTGGATCAGGTCAGATACACCACCACCAGCATATTCGTTCTGGTAGTTAGGAAGAATGTAGATCTTATCTACAGTCACACCGCTGTTTACTTCAACACCGATACCTTTCTGTCCTTTTTTTGCACGTTTTGTTGTGATAACGATCGCTCCATCAGCTGCCTGAGGACCATAGATCGCCGCACCACTCGGACCATTCAGAACAGTCAGATCTTCCACGTCATCAGGGTTGATATCTACTGAGTTAGTAGGAGTACCATCAACGATGTAAAGTAAGGTCTGACCACCAAGTGTACCATCACCACGCAGACGGACGTTTGCGTCACGGCCAAGCGCAGCTGTTGACTGGCTACGAACCTGCGCACCCGCAACTTTACCAGCGATAGCATTGTTGATGTTTGGCTGACGGATAGTGTTCAACTGCTCAGCATTTACTACCTGAGCGTTCGATGTCAAACTTCTTTGTGTCTTTTTAGTATTATAACCACTTGAAACGATCACCTCAACGAGGCTTTCAGCGGCTTTTTCGAGAGAGAGGCTAACTGAGGCGCCGGAGCCAACAGTAATTTCTTTTGCAGTAAAACCTTGACTGGAGATTACAAGAACATCACCTGTGTTAACCTTAATGATGAATGTTCCGTTTTGGTCAGCGACGGTACCCTGACTTGTCCCTTTGATCGTGACACTTGCTAGGGGAACTGCATTTCCCTGGTCGTCGGTTACCTTACCCGTTACGTTACGGGCTTGACCGAACGCCAATGCAGCAAATAGCATTAGCACGGCAAGCATGCTTGCAGTTTTTCTCATGTGAAGTTGATTTGTTGTTAAATAATCCAATGATTATCAGAAAGCTCGTCCGTTGCTTACGATAACAATAACATAAGGGAGACATCAGAGCCGTCTAATACGCTGCGCCAAATTAAAGTTTTTTTAACATCAAAAACTCAGTTCATTAATTTTTTTTGGTTCTTAAGAACTTTTTTTTCAATAAGCCGTCTGGTTTTTACATCACATGCACCTGTCATTATATATAAAGCATCATGAATAAATCAAATGATCAATGTTATAACGGTCGCAATGAACGCATCCTCTCAATACCATTCATTGAATACTTTGCTGAAACCTGTGATCTGCATGAGTCTTAACGATCGCACGCACTCTTCGAGCTGCATAAGTGTTTATACATATCTTTTAGTCAAAAGAATAAATGAGCTGCAACCTGATCTCTGTTCTGCGGTTGCCATTGATCAGGTCAAAGCCTGACCCGATCTCCGTTTGTTCACGATAGACCGTCTGCGAAAACCTCGAACCGACCGAAAAATTTCTGAACGGCCGTACCTCGATCACTGCATAATAACGGCATCCCTTACCGAATACCGCGGGTATAGAATGACTGTACAACACATCGTTCTCAAATCCATACAAACGGCTCTCATAACTTCCTGTTTCAAAAAACTGGAAGCGCGAGACCAATGAGTAGTGCTTCAGTTTTGGCCGGTACATAAAGTCCAGGGATACAGTAAAGCCGTTCTCCCTATCGCTTTTCTGAAGCTGCAACCATTGTAGCCGGTAACGGAAGGTAAAGCTCCTGCTGAACACATGCTGCAGATAGAATTGAACATTCATTCTCGGCACATTTGTTAAATAGTCTATAGCACTTGTTCTCACTGCTTCTGAAAGACGTAACGAATGAGATAACCGGAACCGTAGTTCTGTTTCTTTCGAAGGAGTATGTTCTACCTGCAATAAAAGATCCTTCCCGGACGATGGTGCATCTGTCAGGTATTTTAGCCATGGAAACTCATATTGATCGGCAAACATGTCCAACTTCCAGCCCGCTGCCGGTCTCCAGGTGATCCCTATATAGCATCCTCTTTCATTACCCGGCAATGTATTTTCAGTAAAGGCATTTGCATTCAGTGACTGATATTGCTTCGCAATATTCCGGATGACAATAGAGATGTCCATCGATGGATCTAAACTGAACATAGCGCCCTGCAGTACCGCAAAATTGAAATGATGATCTGCCGCAACTTCACCAAAAAGGTGCATATTCCTGTAAGTGCAGGCATAGTCAGCACTTATGTTACTCCAGTCTTTTCCGACGATCGAAAAAAAATTATATGGCTCATCTCTTTTCCTCAAAGGCAGCGAAAAAAAATAACGGATCGAATTGATCCCGAACTGAAAACCTGTTGTCCGGAAACGAAGGCTCTTTCCTACGGTGACCTGGTTTAAAACTCCTCTACCCGATAGCTCTGCAATGGTTCGGTGATAACCCGATGTCAAAATCGAAGACACAAACACACCGCTGCTATCCTCACTTGTATTTACACTTAATTGTCTCGATGAAGCAAACATCGTAAGCTCGAGCATTTTTTTCCGCAACGTGATACCGATACCGCGAAGAAAATTGTATTCTCCGGCTGAACTGTACGGTTTCAAAACCGGAGATTGCCTTTTCACAGCAACAGCATCACCACTTTTCCTGAATGCAAGACTTTGCCAGTGGATCAGGCCTTGCCCTATATTCACTGTATAATCACCCAATGCAAGAAATTCAACCGCGCCCATCTTTCTTGCAAAAAGGTGAAATGAATTGAAATCGAAACCAAACCGCTGTGCACCGCTAAAAAACTTTTCGCCAGCATCTTTGTCTCCGGTCCAGCCATACTGCAGCAGATTTTTATATTTATACCTGTAACGCATAAACATCCGCTGCCTGCTTCCTGTATATTTCGCTTCCCCATCAATCTGCCTGAACCCTCGCTGCAGCTCAAGCAATTGGGATAGCCGCAGCAGAAGCGTAGCAGAACCTCCCTTGAATCTTCTCAACAGATCATGTTTTGAAGGAATCGACCGACTTACCGTAATATAGGGGATCAACCTGCGAACAACGCCAGCGTTCCAGCCTGGCACGGCCTGCAATTCGTATACGCTTACAAGTTCCCCCAGCAGTTGGCGGTATCGGAGCAAATTTGTGATCTGCCATTCACTCAAAATATGGAGCTCTCTCAATTCTTCCTCGCCAGCTTCATTAATGTTAAGCGGTGAATGCAGCAGCCATTCCAACTGTTGCCAGTAAGCGTCGTCTTCCGTTTCTTCTTCCCCGGCATCAGCCAGTTGCTCTAACTGTTGTTGCAGTTGAACAGGTATCTCCTGTGCTTTTCCGTGGCGGGGAACTAACAAAACAAAACTGATGACCAGGATATACTTATAAATAGCTTTCATGAGAGCTGAATATTGACAGGTTGATTAATTCTTTCGTTTAACATCCATCCAGACCAGGTGCATCTAACGATTGTAAACCAATGTCGTTTAGTTAGCAGCCCCGGTGCGTACTTCACTACATGTCAACTTAAGGTTTGCCCGGCGTAGAGGTATCGCGGCGGTCCGTGGCGTTACTTCGAGGCTGCTAACTGAACGACATTGGATTGTAAACTGTCGCTAATTTGGCGCGTCCTCCTTTTTCCAGAACCAGTACAGCCATATACCACTTCTCATCCCCAGACGCAAATGATAGGAGCTATGCAGATCAATCCGCAAGCGGCTTCTCGTATATCCGGCACCGAAAACAACAGACACCTCTTTTGTTTGGACAGATAGGCGGATCAGCAAGTGCGGAACCGGCTTGTACTGGATCCCCAGTATGGTATTCAATGTCTGTGATTGTTCTTTCAGGACCTCAACCGACATATATAACTGATCAGACAGATCGTACCCGATCCCGGCATTGTACATTCCGGGGATATACACTCCCTCCCGCAGATCGCTGCCGAAGGGATTGCACAATTGTATACCAGTATGGAGCTTTTCTGACAGATGCAGTACCAGTCCTGCGTCAGCCGAAATGGCCGCAGCAGCACCGTAAGCGGAAATTTTCAACTGATGGTAATTTGCCCGGATTCCGAGAGAAGCTTTCGTGCCGAGTTTCCGACCCGCAGCCAGGCCAAGGCATGACAGCCGGTAACTGTCGAAACCTGTTGAATATCCCTGAACAGCTATATTACCGGGCATAAACATTCCGGTCAACGTCAGCTAATACACATCCAGCTCCCCCAATCCCGGATATTTTTCAACCCCGGCGCTTAACCCTCCCTGTTCAAGGATTCCAAGTGTCCCCAACTGGTTGGTAGCGGATTGCATATCAGCCTGTTTACCGCTATAAATACCGGTGCCCCAATTGCCCGTTTGCCCGGAAGATGGCAAAACAGTATAAGCATCAAGCAGTAACAATAATATCACCATTCGCATACGGCTATTTCGTTTATTCAAAATTCCCTGTTCCGGTTGGCGAAAACATGGTTTTTTCAACGGTTTTAAATGTTTTTTCCCGGCTTAGACCCGGCAAAACTTCCGTAATTTTGCGCATGCAAATTTTAGACGGGAAAAAAGCCGCACAGGCAATAAAAGATGAGCTGGGCATCAGCGTGGCGCAACGTGCCAATGAAGGAAAAAAAGTACCTCACCTGGCTGCGATCCTGGTAGGTAATAACGGGGCGAGCGAAACATACGTAGCCGCCAAGGTGAAAGCCTGCGAAGAAACAGGTTTCAAATCTACCCTTGTCCGCCTTGAAGCAGACATTTCAGAGAATAAGCTACTCGAAGCTATCGAAGAACTCAATACAGACCCTGATGTGGACGGCATCCTGGTGCAATTACCCCTGCCCAAACACATCAGTGAAAAGAAAGTGATCAGCACCATCGATCCTGGTAAAGATGTTGACGGATTTCACCCGATGAGCGTGGGCAAAATGGTCGAAGGTCTTCCCACCTTTATTGCAGCTACGCCCTATGGGATCATGCTATTACTGGAACAATATAAAGTGGAAACAAAAGGCAAACATGCGGTGGTAATTGGAAGAAGCAATATCGTTGGCCGCCCGATGAGCATCCTGCTTAGCGGCAATACAAATCCGGGCAACTGCACCGTTACACTTTGCCACTCGCATACCGCGAATCTGAAAGAGATCTGTCTGCAGGCAGATATCATCGTTGCGGCATTGGGCATTCCCGAGTTTGTAAAGGCTGACATGGTAAAAGAAGGCGCTGTGATCATCGACGTGGGTATCACGCGGGTAAGCGATCCTTCGCGGAAATCAGGCTTCAAACTGAAAGGGGATGTTGATTTCGAAGAAGTTGCGCCTAAATGTTCATGGATCACGCCTGTGCCGGGCGGGGTCGGGCCAATGACCATTGCCGCCCTGATGAAAAATACCTATTTGTCCTGCGAAACCAAGAATTGATTGTGACGACTGAAATAATGGAACAAACAGCAATAAATACGACCCTCTCCCTTCCTGTAATGGAGCATTTTTATACTATCCAGGGAGAAGGTTTTCACCAGGGTCGCGCTGCCTATTTTATCCGCCTGGGCGGATGCGATGTGGGATGCGTATGGTGTGATGTGAAGGATAGCTGGGATGCTGAACGCCATCCAAAACAATCGATAGAACAGTTGAGGCACCAGGTGCTGCAAACGCCTGCCGAAATGGTTGTGATCACCGGTGGAGAACCCCTGCTCCATAATCTGGACGAACTCACGGCCATCCTGCAACAGGCTGGCCTTGAAACGAATATCGAAACATCCGGTTCTTCACCGCTGAGCGGAAGCTGGGACTGGATCTGCCTGTCTCCGAAAAAATTCAAAGCTCCCCTCCCGGAAGTAATGCCTCATGCCAACGAGCTGAAAGTGATCATTTACAACAAATCAGACTTCGCCTGGGGCGAAAAATATGCGGCACAGGTTTCTGCGGGATGTAAACTTTACCTCCAACCTGAATGGAGCAAGGCGAACGAAATGACCCCGCTGATTGTCGATTATATCAAAGAAAATCCTAAATGGGAACTGAGCCTCCAGTTGCATAAGTACATCAATGTACCGTAGGGATGTTGGGCGCACGGATCACTGCTCTCCACTTACGATCCAGTAAGATCATCAGAGGACTGGGCCATAGCAGCAATTCGCTACGGACGCGGCGATACGGCCGGGGAAAGTATTGTATCCCGCCGCGGCCGCCGCGTATCCCTGCTCTCGCCGAATTCCCGTGGCCAGGATGATCTTGTAGTGCCCAAACCTCACAGCTATTGTGTTAACGCGGTCCACCCGCGAACGCCGCATCCAGGGTCCGGATAATTTCCCGCATAAAATTTGCCCCTCTTCGTTATTGTACTACAATCATTTACCTGATGAAGAAACTTGCGTTCGCCTTTCTGTTCTGCCTGACCGTACTAGCCGGATCTGCACAGCAATACGACCCAACGAAAATCAGTAAGAAAGCAAAAACCGCTTACGACAGGGCCATTACCCTGGCGCAGGATGGTAAACTCCAGGAAGCGGCCGTATTACTGAAGCAATGGGCCGAAACGGAACCCAATTTCGTGGACGCCTACCTGTCTCTTGGCGGTGTATATGGCGAACTGAAAGACCATCAGCAAAGCATCGGTTATTACGAAAAAGCATTTTCGATGGATCCCGAATACACCATCGAGTCCAAACTGCCTTATTCGATCAACCTCGCAAGAACGGGACAGTTTGATAAAGCACTGGCAGCGATCAATGAATATCTCGACAAAAATCCGCCGGCAAATTCCAACACCCGTAAAGCGGCCGAATTCCGTAAGAAAACATACACATTCGCTGTGGAGTATGCAAAACAACATCCGGCAAATGGCTATGTATTCAAGCCCGTTAATCTTGGCGACGCGATCAACAGCACGGAATCGGAGTATTTTCCGTCAATCACCATCGACGGGCAAAACCTTGTTTTTACCCGGAACCTCGGCTACGCCAACGAAGACTTTTATCATAGTAAATGGAATGGTACAACCTGGGAAAAAGCAGTTCCGGTTCCTGGCTCGGTAAATACCCCCATGAATGAGGGCGCACAAAATATCTCCCAGGACGGGCAATTGCTTGTATTCACCGGCTGCAATCGCCCGGATGGATTTGGCGGATGCGATCTCTATATGTCTCGCCTTACACCAACCGGCTGGGACGAAGCAACCAATCTCGGAGGCCGTATCAACTCCGACCAATGGGATTCACAACCCTGCCTCTCTCCTGATAAAAGAGATCTTTATTTCGCCAGCCGCCGCTTTGGTGGTTTTGGCGGATGCGATATATGGGTTTGTCACCTTAGGGAAAACGGGAAATGGAGCGAACCTGAAAACCTCGGACCATCTGTTAATACTCCCGGCGACGAGCAATGCCCATTCATACATGCCGATAATCAAACGCTGTACTTCACTTCCAATTACTGGCCCGGATATGGTGACGAGGATATTTTCTATGCGAAAAAAGGCCCGGGCGGAGACTGGAGCAAACCGACCAACCTCGGCTATCCAATCAACACGATCGATCGTGAAGGAACACTGTTCGTAACTGCCGATGGAAAAACCGCTTATTACGCCAGTGACAAGATCGGCACAAAAGGCGGACTTGATCTCTACAGTTTTGAACTGCGCGAAGATCTGCGCCCATCAAAAACACTTTGGGTCAGGGGACAGGTATTCGATAAGAATACGAAAAAAGGACTTCCTTCTAACGTAGAACTGACCGACCTCCAAACACGCCAGGTCATTTCCAAAGTTCAGACAGATGAAAATGGGAAGTACCTCATCACACTGCCCGTCGGCAGGGATTATGTATTCAATGTGAACCGCAAAGGATATCTTTTTTATTCAGACAATTTCATGCTGCAGCAGCATTCTATCGATTCCATTTATGAAAAGAATATCCCGCTCCAGCCGATCGAAGTGAATGCGACATTGGTACTGAACAACATTTTCTTTGATGTGAATAAATTCGATCTTAAAGCGGAATCACAGATCGAACTGGATAAGATCGTTCAGTTGATGACGGATAATCCAACCGTTAAGGTAGAGATCAGCGGACATACGGATAATGCGGGTAAACCGGCGGACAATCTGGCGCTGTCGGACAAACGCGCGAAAACTGTAGTAGCATACCTGATCAATAAGCGGATTGCACCGAATCGTTTTACGTGGAAAGGTTTAGGAGAAACACAGCCGGTGGCAGATAATAAAACGGAAGAAGGCAGAAGTAAGAACAGGAGAACCGAGATGAAAGTAACGGCACAGTAGGAACACTGTTAAGGATGACTTGAAAAATCATAGCATAAAAAAAGCAGCGGATTATCGCTGCTTTTTTATGCTTGTGATCACTGATCTGTCTGCCAGATTCGCTGGTTGATCCGGTTGAACACTATAAAAATCGCTGTAATTTTTTTTAGCAACAGCTTTCTATATGCGTCTTAAATCAATTCAGTCAATCGATAATTTACACGTCCTCCGATCGCTTATTTCATGCGTTTGTGCTATCCGTTGAAAACACGTTCAATGTCCGTTAAAAAACCCGGAAAATCCTGTATTAAAAACATCAAAAAGCTGTTGAAGATACTTGCATCCTAAGGTCGTTCAAAGCGCCGGCATCGATTATTTTTACCTTCCTTATTCTTTAATCAATGCATGCAGAACTGCTATATCAAATCGCCCTCACCCTCGTGCCTAACATCGGGCTTATACATGCAAAGAACCTCGTCGCTCAGCTCGGTTCTGCACGCGCCATTTTTACCTGCCCTTTAGATACACTTAAAAAGATCGAAGGGATCGGTGAGCTCAGAGCGGCCGCAATAAAAAAATTCAGGGATTTTGATATGGCAGAACAGGAACTGAAATTTATTCATCAACACCAGGTCACGCCGTTATTTCTCAACGATCCCGCTTATCCAAAGCGTCTGCTGCATTGTTATGATTGTCCCACCCTGCTATACTATAAAGGCTCGGCAGATCTCAATACCGCAAAAACGATTGCCATCATCGGCACCAGAACAAACACGGAGTATGGCCGTATTGCTACCAACCAGCTGATCGAAGGTTTATCAACGCTCGGGATACTTGTAGTGAGTGGGTTGGCGCACGGCATTGATGCGATCGCGCATCGGGCGGCACTTCAGAACGGACTACCCACTGTCGGGGTACTGGCGCATGGCTTAAGCCAGGTCTATCCTGCCCAGCATGCTGGCATGGCCCGGGAGATCGTTAAAGAAGGAGGAGGCTTACTCACAGAGTTCCGGAGTCCGTCCATCCCAGACAGGCATCAGTTCCCGGCGAGGAACCGCATTGTTGCAGGAATGACAGATGCAACGGTTGTGGTAGAAACCACTATTTCTAAAGGGAGGGAAAAATATCCAAATAAATGCTTGATAAACAGTATATTTAATAAAAATAACTAATACATGAAGGATTGGCATAGACTATTAGTTGGTATTTTAATAATAGTTGTTGGAACTACTATCCGATTTATTCGGTCGGGTACAGACTTTCTAACACTTATAACCT
>JBEVKW010000169.1:0-21233 GCA_040509495.1 Chitinophagaceae bacterium
TTACTTAGCCAAGGACTTTCGAACCCGAGTTTCTTCAACCCATCTTTGATCTCCGGCGAACTCATGAATAACTTCCACAGCAATCCCGTTCTATAATTTTCCATCATCACTACAGCAGGTCCCTGATCGATTGCGAGATAATGCGGCGGAAACCAGTTTGCCGTTTCACTGAACGCATCATAAAAACCATACTGGCCCCAGATCTTATCCTTTAGTTCGCTGTTATACCAGTGCTTCATCGCCGCCATTGATTGGTCCGGTGTATACGGAAAAGATGATAATGCCGCTGTTGGAGAGATCACGCCGAGATCGCTTGCAGAATCCGGTGCATGTGCAGCATAGCCATTGACAGAATAGCTTGCTGTCAGCCCCCAGTTGTCCGCACCATATCCTTTATATTTCCCGGGATTGTCCACACACCATTGATAATTGATCAGTGCCTGGTTGCGTGTCTCTTCTTCATAGTTTCCATACTGATCTTTTAATCCGCGCGGATCAAGACCGAGATAAGAATAGTGCGCCCAGAACAGCGGCCCGCCATGAGGAGGATCTCCCTGGTAACGCATGCCGAGTTTATATCCGCCATAGGAAGTTGTATCTTTTATTTTTCCGTTCTCTGCCCACCCCTTGTGATAAACCTCTGCGGGCACGCCATGTGTAGGTGAGGAGGCTGCCAGCACATACATGATCAAGCATTCATTATAACCATGAACGGCGAAATTCATTTTCCATCCAAGATCAGGGCTCCAGTGCCAGTACAATACATTCTTACCATTTCTGAACCAGTCAAACTCTACCGCTTTCCACAACGCATCCATTCTCGCAGCTAATGATCTCTCCGCTTCGTTTCCTGCTGCGAAATATTGCCTGGCGCATAACAGTCCCTGGACCATGAATGACGTTTCAACAAGATCGGCACCGTTATCATTCGGACTGAAGGGTCTTACCTTTCCTGTTTCCCCATACCACCAGTGCGGCCATGCTCCATGGAATTTATCAGCCTTTTCCAAAAAGCCTACGATCTTCTCCAATCTTTCAAGCCCCTGCTCACGCGTAATGAACCCTCTTTCCATACCAACCAGTAAGGCCATTACACCAAAACCAGCCCCGCCACTGGTGACCGTACTTTTATCATTTTGCGGATACTTATTATCGACATGGAAACGCTCACGGGCAAGCCCGCTTACCGGTTCAGCGCCATCCCAGAAATATTGAAATGTTTGCTGCTGTACCAAACGGAATAAAGCTGTGTCTGATAAGTTTGTTGAGTCTGATGCAATGCCTTCCTTTTTTCCGGAAGATGACTGCTCGCCTGAATTACAGGAAGCTAAAAGAATTGCGGCGACTACGAGACCGGCTATCTTCATGAACACTTTTTTTTATTATAAATACGGCGCTGAGAAACCAAGATTTTTCATCCCTGTTTTTACTTCCGGGCAACTCGTGAAAAGATTCCAGAGTAATCCTGTTCTGTGATTTTCGATCATTGTAATGATCGGCCCCTGATCAATAGCCAGGAACGAAGTGGCGAACCACGGATTTGTCAGGGAGAATGCATCGATAAATCCATATTCTTTCCAAAGCTTATCACCCAGAACATAGTAAAAGAATTTCAGTGCCTTCATCGATTCGGTTGGTGTATAAGGAAAAGATGCCAGTGCCGCCGTCGGCGCGATAAAACCTGCGTCATCAGACGGGGAACTTGCTTTGTACCCGCCCTGGATATCGCTTGCAGTGAGTCCCCAGACAGAATCACTATATCCATAGAACTTCTTAGGGTTGGCTACACAATAGTTGAAATTGATCTGCGCATGGCTTTTTGTTTGCGCGGAATAATCAGCATATGCATCAGTCAATCCATTTGGATTGATGCCAAGGAATGAATATTGAGAAAGGAACATCGGTCCTCCAAGATCAGGTCCTAATGGCAATTGAATCCCATAAAATGTCTTTCCGTTTTTCATGCTGCCATTTCTCGCCCAGCCGGTTTCATACACTGCTTTGGGAATGCCATGTGTGGTGGACGATGCGGCGAGTACATATGTGATCAGGCATTCATTCCACCCGCGGATCGGAAGATTTAACTGCCATGTTTTATCAGGGCTCCAATGCCAGTAAAGCTGATTCTCGGCAGTTTCTTTTCTGAACCAGCTCCACTCTACACGATTCCAGATCACATTGATATCATCACGCAATGTAGCTTCCGCTCCACCTGCACTGAAATACTGACGCGCAGTCAACAAGCCCTGGATGAGGTAAGAAGTTTCAACAAGGTCAGCGCCATTATCATTAGCACTGAATGGTATCACAGCACCAGTTGTGCCATTCAACCAATGCGGATAGGCGCCATGAAATGTCTGCGCTGTATTTTTAAGGAACGTAACGATCTTTTGCATCCGTGCAAAGCCATCCGCGCGTGTAACAAACCCGCGTTCGATACCGGTGATGATCGCAAGAATGCCAAACCCTGATCCGCCTGAGGTAACCAGATTATTATCCCCATTACTTCTTTCACGCGCCAGGCCAGATACGGGGTGGGCAAAATCCCAGAAATATTTGAATGTTTGCTGCTGTACTTTGGTCAGCAGGTCGGCGTCTGAGATCGCAGGAAATTTGCGTAACGAATCGATATGTGTAAGAAAAGTCAAACTGACCGGCGTGGCCAATGCTGTTCCGCCTGTAGACTTCAGCGCGTTTGAAACTGCGAGAGTGAACTGGCTGAGTGACTCAAGTTTTGCATTGGGCACAATACGAAGAATACTGTCGTTATTTGCAAAGCTGAGGGTATACGGCACCGCAACACTTCCGGGTCCCTGGTAGCTGATAGCGGCAGATGCAGTAGGACGATCAATGCGGCTGGTAAATGTAACTTCGATCGTTGGGAGGAGGCCAGCCATTATGCCACTGCCGGCTGCGGGTTTTTGATCGATCAGCACAGTGGTTGTTTTAAAGCCAAATGGATCTACCGGGGTAGGTTCCGGATCTGAACTTTTACTGCATCCTGCAATCGTGGCAGCGAGAAGCGAGGCAAATCCAAGTCGTTTTAAGTGTATCATCATAGGTTTTTAATGCAAAATCGTTTTGTTAGCTCTTCTTCGGTCCCTGTTTTGTGGAACGATATCCCTGTGCACAGGTTCTTGCGAACAAGCCGGCCATAGGCTGCCAGCTACAGAATCTTTAGTACATCTGCTATTCAGTACGTACGCGAAGTTCCCACTTTCCTTCCGGTTATTGTCTTATAAAAAAATTAAAAAGCTGTATCAACGGCTTTGATACAGCTTTTGAAAAAGACCGGAAACAGCCCCCGCTTATTTCCGGTCGTACGTTTATCAAAACCCTGGTTACTGTTTACCGTTGAAAAGACCAGTCACTTCTCCTGCGGTAAGTGCGGTGCCATACATTCTGAACTGATCGATAGCACCACGGTAGTTCACCATCCAGCTATCCGGTGTTGCGCCTGTTGCCAGGTGAGCCGGGCCACCGATCACCAGTGAAGATGATTTGCTGAGATCAACTGCACCGCGTGGAGCGCCGCTTTTAACGATATCCGTTTTATTGGCGGGCAACCCTGTGAGTGCCGCTCCGTCCACATATGTTGTCAGCTTTGACGTGGAGGAATTATAAACAAATGCCAGATGATGCCATTGGTCATTGAGTATATTTTTGATACGATAATCCCCAACAAACTCAACCCATTGATCAAGCAGGTAGAATTTTAACGCTGCACCATCGGTGTTATTACTTTGACCTCCGTCTTCCATTAACAGGAAGATATCGGCCTTTGTCCAGATATCAGTTGTTGTTGCCTGAGCGAACAGGAATTGCGCGCCGATACCTGCAGCAGGAGCAGGGCTTTTCATCCAGAATGAAATACTAAAACTTGCAGACTGCTTAAAATCGTTTGCGGAAGGATAAGAGATAAATGCATCAGTTGCACCCTGGAATGCCTGTCCGGCAATTCCCGCAACATAACTTCCTTTGGTCTGTGAACCAAAGTTTGCCCTGATGCTGTCTACTTCTGAGCCGTTGAATGCTGCATAAAACTTCAGTGGTCCGCCGGGAGGGTTTGTGTCTTTTGGATAAGAACCCAGTTCAGGTTTATCCATCTTTTGACAACTGGTCACCAACGCGGCAACTGCGAGCACCGGTACAAAGCGGGCGATCCATTTATTTAAAGTAAGCATGATTAATTATTTTAAATGATCAATACTATTACTGATGATTCCATCACGATCATGGATAATCGGGATTTTGTTTTAACACGCCCTGGCTTTGATCGATGATCTGCTGTGGTAATGGCAGATACTTGTTCCTTGCCTGGTAACCGAGCGCTCCCAGTACAGTCTGCGCATCGCCCCATCTTACCAGGTCGAAGAAACGTTCACCTTCCATGGCAAACTCGATCCTTCTTTCCTGTTTGATCGCAGCACGCATTTGTTCTTTTGTCACAAATGCCACGGCTGGCAATACGGCAGCATTGTTTCCTCTTGCTCTTGCCCTGATCTTTTCCAGATATTGAACCGCCAGTGCCTGGTTAGCAGCACCGCCAACTTCGTTCGCGGCTTCTGCGCCCATCAGGTAAACATCAGCAAACCGGAGTATCCGTTGATTGATCCAGCCCGCACCATGTATATCACCTGTTGAAGCCTGCACAGCCGGGTCTGCATATACTTTCTTATTCCAGTAAGCACGGGGAAGGTTAGAGGGGAACGGGGGCAATGTGCGGCCAAACCCACCATCTTCAGAACTGCCGTCTGACTGACCAGAGAACAGGATCGTCTTATTTTTTCTTGGATCTCCTGCTTCATATGCATCCACCAGTGATTGTGCTGGTGTATTCCAACCCCAGCCGAGGTTCCAGCCATCAGCGTCTGAACCTCTCACGCCCTGTGAAGTAGCATAAAAACTGAAGTTACTGTTTGTACCTGCCGGCCCAACATACGCCTGTATTTCAAAAATTGATTCAGGTCCGTTCTCACCGGCATCCTGGAAAATCCTCGTATAATTTGTCTCCAGGTTATACTGTCCTGAATTGATCACTTCCTGGCAAAGCCCCAGTACTCTTGCCCACTGCTGACGATACAGCAATGTTTTTGCGAACAGTGTTTTTGCAGCGCCGCTTGTCAGGCGACCGGGAAAACGGCTTTGCCCGGTAGAGTTATTCCAGTTGGGAGGCAGCGTTTGCAAGGCAAATTCCAGGTCACTGTCGATCAATCCATAGATTGTTGCTTCATCTGATTTAGCGAGCGAATTTATCTGGCTGGCAGTATATACCGGGAAATCGACTTTGCGTACCTGCCCATATGTTCTCACAAGATCAAAGTAGCTGAGTGCACGAAAGAAACGTGCTTCTGCTATGTTCACCATGGATGGAGCATCGTTCAATTTCAATGAATCTGCTGTACGGATCACCACATTCGCGAGGTTGATCATCAGATACTTTCTTTCATAATAAGTATTCGTGCTCCAGTGATCTTTTGAATACTGGTACTGATCATAGATCACCGCCCAGTCAGCCCCATCACTTTCACTACTTCCCTTGATCGCATCATCAGCGCGGAAGCTGTGTATGGCAAGCCATGGAATATGCCCCCAGGCCGCACCGCCAACATCCGGGTTCCGTATGCCGCCATATAAACCGTATACCAACCCTTCCAGTCCGCCCTGGTTAAGATCTTCAAGGGTGGCTGTCAGAGGTTTTCTTTCGAGCTGCCGCTTACAACTGGTAAGCGTAGCCATCAAAGGCGCTATCAGCAGCAACGCCCATAATATGTTCTTGAATGTTTTCATACTGATTATTTTTTTCAATTAGAAGGTAATATTGATACCAGTGGTGAAGATCAATGGCACCGGACCATTGCCATAGTCCAAACCGAAATCAGTAGGACCACCACCAAACTCAGGAGTATACCCCATGTTGCGCTTCCATGTTTTCAGGTTCTGCACGTTCGCATACAAACGGAGGTTTTTGATATCAACCCTGTTCAGCAACTTCGTTGGGAAATTATATCCAAGTTGAATATTCCTGATCCGGAAATAGCTGCCATCTTCAATGCCGAATGTGGATGGCAAACGGTTGATGGCATGGTTATCACCCAGGATCGGAACCCAGTTGGAAGTTCCTTCGCCATGCCAGCGGTTCATTTTAAACTCAGGGTAATTATATCTTGTATATGGCAGTTCAGAACTTCCCCATACACGGTATACTTCGTTTCCATAAACACCATTAAAGTCCATTCCAAAATCAAATCCTTTAAAACGCAGAGATACGCTGGCTCCATAAGTGAAATCAGGTGTAGGATTACCGATCAATGTGCGGTCTTTTGTATCAATCTGTCCGTCACCGTTGATGTCACGGTATTTCAGGTCGCCAGGCCCATATTCGTAACCGATAACTTTAGCAGAACCCAGTTTATCAGCATAGCTCTGGTAAACACCTTCCACCACATAACCATAGAAGTAACCGATGGGGAATCCAACTTCTGTCTGGTTGGGATTGCTCTCCCCTGCGGGCAGGAATGTTCCGAATTTCTCTACTTTGTTTTTGTAGGTGGTGATGTTACCACTTACATTCAGGCTGAGATCGCTGGAAAGTTTTTGTTCCCAGCTCACCATTCCTTCGAATCCCCTGTTGGAAATAGTACCGAAGTTTCCAAGCGTTTTGTTAGGGCCATTCTGCAGGTAAGCCCACATATCTTTTGTCTTCTTATCGTAGTAGTTGAACTCGAAATGCATTCTGTTGGAGAAAGCATTACCTTCTATTCCGACTTCTTTTGCATGCACTTCTTCCCACTTCAGATCAGGTTGTGGCGTATACACGTTCACATAAGAAGGGAAGATCGTGTTACCAAATACAGCAGAATTACCTGATGAAAGCGTTGGATAGTAAGGGTAGTCAATGCCATAAGAGTTCTGGTTACCCAGCACACCGATCGAACCTTTCAAACGCAGGTAGTCAAAGATGTTCTGCGTTGCCATGAAATTCTCTTTGCTGATCTCCCAGGCTGCACCAACGGCCCAGAAGTTCTGCGCGCGGGTATCAGGGTTTGCAATCACTGAAGACGCATCACGACGGTAAGAACCATTCAGGAAATATTTACTCTTATAGTTGTACAGCAACCTGAACAGGCCAGACACCTGGAACTCTTCTTTCTGATAAGACGATGACTGACGAGATTCCTGTGCCTCAAAACCATTGCTCACATACCAGAAACGTCTGTCATTCGGGATCGGGTTGCCGGTTGGGCTTTGAGAAGAATTTCCGTATACGTGTTTCTCATCGCGGTAGTAAGTGGTGAACCCTCCAGTTGCGGTCACAGCATGATCACCAAAGGCTTTTTTATAGGTCAGGATGTAATCCTGCTGGAACTTATTCCATTTTGCCTCATCTACACTCACTTTTGTTAACTGGTTAACAAGAAACACTTCGCTGCCGGGATTTGCTGAAGGATCGTAAGCCGCATACAACGGTGTGTAGGTGGTGCTGTTAAGATTACTCATATCAGCATACCATGTACTGCGGAAGGTAAAGTTTTTCAGGAACGCGATCTCCGCGTAAACATTCCCTACCATACGGTTTTCACGGCCGATATATTTATCCCATGTATTCTCTCTTACCAGCAATGGATTCTGTAATGCAGAAGCCTGGATGCTTGGCATAGCGGAATACAGGTCGGTCATCACACTATCGGAGCCATACAGTTTTGTTCTGAATGGTCTTGTACCCGCGCTTACGATCGGTGCAATTCTGCGTGCGGTTTCCAGCGAACCCGTTCCATCGTTAGGTGCATAAGTCCGCGTACCATTGAAGTTGATACCGATCTTGATCGCTTTACTGACTTTCAATTCATCACTGAAATTGAATACGATCTTCTGCAGTTTCTCCCGCACCACGATCCCTTCATCTTTGATATAACCGATGCCCATGTAGAAACGGTTCTTATCAGTACTGCTCGTGATGCTCACGTTATTGTTATTGAACACACCTGTCTGCGTCATCGCGTCGATCCAGTCTGTGTTGTTCTGCCATTTTGAGAAATCAAATGTATTGGCAGCGCCGATGTTGTTATTCTCTTCTTCATACAGCGTTTTAAAATCAGCGCCGTTGGTCAGCACTTTGATCTTATCGACCAGTTTTTTGAAGCCGACAGACGAGTTAACGTTGACGATCATCTGTCCTGCTTTTGCTTTCTTGGTTGTAACAGCGATGATACCTGAAGCGCCTTTCACCCCGAAGATCGCGAGTGAGGAAGGATCTTTCAGGATTTCGATTGATTCGATATCGTTCGGGTTAAGGAAGTCAATATTATCATTCAGGATCCCGTCCACTACATACCAGGGGCGGATCGAACCAATACTGATCGTACCACGGATCCGGATATCGGGTTGTTTACCGGGAGTACCATAAGGGGTTACCTGCAGACCGGCCACTTTACCTTGCAAAGAAGCGACAGGGTTTGTATTGGGTTTATCGGCCACATCCTTCCCGGAGATCTTTACGATAGAACCTGTCAGATCTCTTTTGCTGGCGGAGCCATAACCGATCACCACTACCTGGTCGATCTGTTTGATAGCCGGTACGAGTTTAACATCGATCACGGTTTTACCACTCACGGGCAACTCCTGCGTTTCATATCCGATAGCCGAGATGATCAGCGTTGCATCATCCGCTACGGTGAGTGCATATTCCCCGTTGTTGTTAGTGGTAGTTCCGGTATTAGACCCTTTTTGCTGAATGGATACACCAGCCAGGGGTTCGTTTTCCGCACCGGTGATCCTGCCGGTGATGCGAACGTCTGCGTTCTCATCAGCATTGGTAGATAATACCACCACGAGGTTTTTATTGACCAGCTTATAGGTTAAGCTGTTGCCGGAAAAAAGCCGCTCAAGTGTTTCCTTTAAGGAACCATTGGCGACGTCAATATTAACCCTGGTCTTCAAACCCTTAAGGTCATAATTGTACAGGAAGCGATAATCACCTTCCCGCTCGATGGCTTTTAGAACCTTGCGGATCTCGGTGTTTTTAGCACTTACATTGATGCTTTGTCCACGCCCTTCATGAGCCTGAACCTGGAACGTTGCAAATAGAATTACAAAGATGGTGAGCTTCATTACCGTCAGGATTTTCAGAAGCGACCGTGTTGGGAATGCCCTCCCCAGAGGTACACTTTTTTTCATACATTTGGGTTAAGAGTTAACAATATGAAACCCCATCTACGCAGTTAGTTAGAAGGTTTCAGTTTTTTCTTGCCGGGAAATGTTGCCGCATTTTCCGGTTTTTACTTTTTGTCAGCTGGTATTGGTACGTTTAGTCGGTGATTTCCACTTCATTATTATTTATTTTATATTGGAATGGTGCGATGTATTGCAATGCCTGTAATGCCTCTTCCATACTCTCTTTATCGAACGAGCCACTAAGGCGGTAATTAGCCACTTTTTCATTCCGGAAATGAATGCGGGTATTGAACCAGCGTTCCATTTTTACAGCTACTTCCTGGAAAGTATCTCCTTCAAAGATCAGCCGGTTATACACCCACGATGTTTCCACCAGCGATGTATCGGCGATATGGGGTGGTAGTGCCGTGATCGCAATAGCCGCCGCTGCCGTGCGTGTTTTAGTGTCGAAGTTGGCCATATCAGCACCAGCTGATTCCATACCGGCGAATTTGTTGAACACCAACTTCTCCTTTGGCTTCAAAATGATCTTTGGCAGTTCAGGTTTTGTTTTATTGGTGACTTCAATAAGCCCGTGTATCAACGTAGTTTCAATTGTTTTGTCCTGGGAATAGGAT
Source organism: Chitinophagaceae bacterium (assembly GCA_040509495.1). GTDB lineage: Bacteria > Bacteroidota > Bacteroidia > Chitinophagales > Chitinophagaceae > Terrimonas_A. The sequence continues at coordinate 9,792 of JBEVKW010000169.1, forward strand.
TTCACATTGAAAGCAGTGCCCAGCACCTTGATGTCTATAGCAGAAGTATGTACAATAAACGGATGTGCGGGGTCTTTCACTACATCAAAAAACGCTTCTCCTTCCAGCTCCACCTCACGGGTAGAGTCGCTGAAACCTGCGCTGTACAGGAGTTTGCTGTCAGAGTTCAGCCATACCTGCGTTCCATCAGGCAATACCATTTTGGAGCGGATCCCGCGACCGGCAACCACTTCATTCACCTTCGGCTGACTGGCGATAACACCCTGCTGCTTTCTGGGAATGAGCATCCATATACCTCCGGCAATAGCACCGGCAATTGCTGCAGCAGCAGCGATCTTTAAAATGCGGCGAAGAATGCCCGGGCGCGTGAGCTGCGGGACCTGCTTCTCTGAAGCCATTTCAAGAATATGTGCAAAATGCTGATCCGGAGTATGATCCTGTAAAGATTGAGAGGAGCGATGATGATTCCAGTAAGTATGAAGAAGCTCGGCAAAATACTGATCGCCCGGATGCGATTGCAGCCATTGCTGCAACTCCTGCATTTCAGCGTCAGTAGCCTCTCCTGCAAGTTTGCGGGACAATAATTCAGTTAGCCGGTCATTCATCATATAGCAAAGCGATAAATGAATAGACCGGAAAGTGAAAGGATGACCTTAAAAGAATTTTAACTTTTTTTTGAAATTTTTCTGCAACCGATTTAAATAGCAGTAGGGAGTATCGCCAAGCGCGCAAAGTAATCGCGGAGAACGCGAAGAACTTACTTCTTCGTCACAAACCTCGGCAGGAAATCAAAATGCCCCTTCACTTTCTCGCTGATCTTCTTCACGGCGATCACCATCTGGGCGTCGACAGTGTTGACAGAGATATGAAGTATATCTGCCACTTCCTGGTATTTAAGTCCATCTTCCCGAACCAGTTTGAAGATCATTTTACAGCGTGGAGGCAATTCATCTACCGCTGCGCGGATGCTTTTGAAGATCTCTGACGTGATCATCTGCTGGTCAGGGCACTCCTCATCCTGGAGTTGGATGTTGATAAAATCAAACGAATCTGTAAGCTGCTCATTCGCTTTCCGGGAGAGGAAATTCAGTGAGGCATTTTTCGTAGCCGTATACAGATAGGTAGTAAGATGCTCGATCGCTGTAATGGTCTCTTTATTCTTCCAGACCCGTACAAATACTTCGTCCACGATTTCTGTGGCAGCGTCCTTATTTTTTAAAATGGAATATGCAAAGCCCGTCAATCTTTCAGCATAGGAATCGAATAATTGCCGGAACGCACGTTGGTCACCAACGGCTATTTGCTTTTGCAGTAAGTGCAATGCTTGATCAGTCAAAACAATAAGGTTGTTCATGCAGGCAATCGTCAATCGTTACTTAAAATTAGAACAACTTTAGAACTTGAAACAAATTTTGTTTTTTCGGAACAGGGGAGAGACGATTGTGCTAGCCGTGTTCGTTGCCCGTTGTCCGTTAACCGTTGTCCGAAATACAGCGACAAGGACGATATTCTTATGGGTTGAGACCATGAACGGTCAACGGACAGCGGACAACGGTCAACGGACAACGGTCAACGGACAATGGACAGCCATCGTCTACTTCAAGAACGGCTTCAACGCCTTATAAGGCTTTTGAAATTTGAAATGGTTTACATCCGCGTACTTTTCTATCAGCTTTCGGGCCGGCTCAGAGAGATACCAGCCGAGTGGAATGCGGTCTCCTTTGAATTTGGTGAGCCGGAAATTGATGCTGTTCAGATCCGGGTCGAGCTTGACAGACATGGCTTTTACGCCATCGATCCAGCGGAACAGCGTATTGATGCCACCGGCAAGCGGCGCCGCTTCATAACCGGCACCCATTGCATCACGATGGCCACTTGTATCGGAACCATAAGACAGCGATATGATCACCGGTACGATCTTGCCGGCTGGCTTGAGACGTTTGACCACAGACTTTATCATCATCACGGTCTGCTGCGCAGTTTGAACGGCGGTGTTTTCAAAATATCCTCCATCTACCAGGTGACCGAATTTCTCTTCATGACCATTTACCTGCTTCATCATCAGACCGGGAGGTGTAATAACAGGAAACCTTGCGGAAGAAACCATTCCTTCTTTCATCGGCACCAGCATTTTAGTAGCATCGAGGATATCCAGGGCATCTTCATAATACTCTTTTGTTATCCTGTAAGGAGAAAATACGGCTTTCTGTCCTTCTTCCACATACAAACTATTGAAGAGAATGGCAGGGCGATGAAAAGGGTTTGCGTCTTTTAACCACGGCGTAAGTATCGACTGATCCAGTAAAGTTGATCCGGCATCGTTCACACGCGTATGTGCTGCAAAAACTTTTGAAAAACTTCTATTTAGAAACGCAGCACGGTCCCATGATTCGATCGGCCACGGCAACACACGCTGGAAGAGATCGGGGAACATAAAACCATAGGTAACCCCGGTAAGAAAATCGGCGGAAGTGATCGTATCAAGCGGGGCATAGAATGCAGGATCATTCAAGGCAAGTGGTCCGGCTTTCGATTTTTCAAAGATATAATTATAGAAGAAACTTAAGCCCACAGTTCCCCCGGAAGCGCCTGTTACAGCAAAGGTATTTTCATACATTTCAGGATGCGCGATATGAAGCTTTTTCAAAACCTGTGCAGTCCAGTAGCAGGCGCGGATACCACCGCCTTCCGCTGCTATAAGAAAGATCGGGGTGACAGAGTCCTTCTGAAACAGCAGGCCTTTCTCCTGCTTGAAGGCAAGCCAGTTTTCAAAATAGGTACTGTCGGGCAATCTCGCGTCAATCTGCTCTTCCTGGTGCTGATCGTTTACTTTGGCCAGCGCATGGTTATTATTGCGGGGAAGAAAGAACAACAGAGCAAGCACAAGCACAAATGTAAAAAATGGAAAACGCAGCCAATTGGAGATATACATCACAAACAAACTGATGATGGTGTAAAAGATCAGCCCGCATAGAATGACCAGGCCGGGCTTACCGTTCAGCGACGGCGTAGTACTCGCCGTGATCCACGCATATACAAACGAACCGATAAATGCTACCGGAATAAAGAATTTGGTGGTGGAATGAAGGTGCTGCATTTTCACCACCGTTTTTACATTTGTTTTCTCCGGCATCGCAAACCGTGCATCTGTTGGTTGTATGATCCTTTTACTTTTTACCAGCAGATCTGTACGGTAACACAGGTAAGTAATATGAATGATGCCAAGCAGTAATACAAACAGCACTTTGATCACGCGGCCATCATTGAATCCATTTACCGATATGTAAGACCAGATAAAGATGACATAGGGAACAGCGCCCAGTATACGCGGCATCACTTTCGCCAGTACGCCGGTGGTATGTTCGTATGCGCTGTCGACTGTTACAACGATATGGTCTTTCCTGAGCTCACATTCCTTACCGCAGTTGGGATCTTCAAGCGAATCGGTCAGCCTCACCCTTCTTTCAACGATCCGGCCGAGATTGGAAATCGTCAGTGCGATTCTTGATACATACCAGATCACTCCGCTCCAGATCATCAGCAACACGATAAATGCTAACACATAGGGATGAAACAGGTCCATCGAACCAAAGGCCATCATCATGTCCATTCCCTGGTCATTCACCTGGAAAGCAAAAAGACCGAAAAAAAGTAATACCAGTAAAAATGGAATGCGGCCGAGGATAAAGAAACTGCCGCGTATCCAAAGCAGCAGCCGCGTTTTGCGAAGAGTATTTTTCATGCAGTAGGTTTAAGGTTTGAGGAGTGTAACGAAAATATAGATTTAAAACATATGCGTTTTACCACATTAAGGGTATAGGCGCCGGGGCAATAAAACGTTACTGATTAACAATGTATTACAGCGGCGCCAGGTCTTACCCGGCAATTGTCGGAAAGGTTGAGCGGGCATTGGAGTATCGCAAAGTGCGCAGAGCTTCCGCAAGGAACGCAAAGAATTCCTTTGCGTGCGCTGCGATACTCCAATATCCATGCTGAGGTCAATGATCTGCCAAACTGAAGGCGCTATCCCGGAAACAGCCTTCCTGCAGTTTCCTGCCAACAAAAACACATACACCCGTTAGTTTTTACTAGCTTTGTGTCCTATGTCCACACCGCAAAATAACGATACGCTTTTCCAGGACAAGGTTGATCAGGAGATCAAGATCGAACCGCGCGACTGGATGCCGGAAGCCTACCGGAAAACACTGGTCCGCCAGATCAGCCAGCATGCCCACAGTGAAATTGTAGGAATGCTTCCTGAAGGGAATTGGATCTCGCGTGCTCCTTCGCTGAAACGAAAAGCCATCCTGATTGCCAAAGTCCAGGATGAAGCTGGCCATGGATTATATCTCTATTCAGCTGCCGAAACGCTCGGCACTTCGCGGGAGCAGATGATCAATGACCTGCACAGTGGGAAAGCCAAGTATTCATCTATTTTTAATTATCCCACGCTTAGCTGGGCAGATATCGGTGCGATCGGCTGGTTGGTCGACGGCGCCGCTATTCTCAACCAGGTGATGCTTTGCCGCACGTCTTACGGCCCTTATGCAAGGGCAATGGTCCGGATCTGCAAGGAAGAAAGCTTTCACCAACGCCAGGGTTTCGATATCCTCATCGCTTTATCAAAAGGAACAGATGCACAAAAAGCCATGTGCCAGGATGCGATCAACCGCTGGTGGTGGCCAAGCCTAATGATGTTCGGCCCGAAAGACACTGAAAGCACGAACAGTGATCAAAGTATGAAATGGAAGATCAAAAGGAAAAGCAATGATGAACTGCGCCAGAACTTTGTTGACATGTGCGTGGAGCAGGTAAAAGTTTTAGGAATGACGCTCCCCGATCCCGCACTGAAATGGAATGAAGAAAAAGGTGGTCATGACTTTGGTGAAATCAATTGGGATGAATTCTGGAACGTGGTAAAAGGCAACGGCCCCTGCAACAAGCAACGACTCGATGCACGCAAAAAAGCATGGGCCGAAGGAGAATGGGTGCGCGAAGCGGCCACGGCTTTTTCACTAAAACAACGTCAAAGGTCAACAGCAAAAAGTCAACATAACAACTCCGATATAAGAAAGGCTGTTTAAAAACATTTACTTTTTACTTTTTACTTTTTACTTTTTACTTTTTACTTTTTACGTTTTACGTTTTACGTTTTACTTTTTACTTTTTACTTTTTACTTAACCAAATATGCCCATTCAAATACGCTTCTTTTATTACGGAGACATTCCTGAAGACAAAGCAGGAGCCGGCATCGTAACACAGCAGACGAATAATGACTGGCCTCTCTGGGAGATCTTTATCCGCAGCAAACAGGGCCTCGATCACAAACATGTCGGCAGCCTTCACGCCGCCGATGCACAAATGGCCATCGAGAATGCGCGTGATGTATATACCCGCCGCATGGAAGGTGTCAGCATCTGGGCTATTGAATCCAAACACATTCATGCGAGCAACCCGGACGAATCCGCCAGCCTGTATGAACCCGCGAATGATAAGATATACCGGCATCCAACGTTCTATGAGTTACCGGAAGAAGTGGGGCATATGTAATGAACCGATGACCGGTCAGGCAGCCTACAATAAAAAGTGAACTACGTTTAATTAAACGCTATTTGGGCCATCGGCCATTCGGTCACCGGCCATCGAACAACCTTAACAAATGTCTCTGATAAATTATACCCTTTCCCTCGCCGACTCCACCCTTCTCCTCAGCCAACGCAACAGCGAGTGGTGCGGGCATGGCCCGGTGCTGGAGCAGGATATCGCGATCACCAATTTGTCACTCGACCTGATCGGCCAGGCCCGGAATTTTTACCAGTATGCCGCTATGCTGAAAAACGACGGCTCTACAGAAGACACCTTTGCTTATACCCGTGACGCACGTGAATTCAACAACCTTCTGCTGGTTGAGCTGCCGAACGGCGACTGGGGTGCAACCATATTGCGGCAGTTCTTTTTCAGCAATTATCAATTCCTGCTGTACACGAAGTTGCAGCAAAGCAATGATGAACAACTGTCCGCGATCGCTGCAAAAGCTTTGAAAGAAGTAGCGTATCACCTTCGCTGGAGCAGCGAATGGGTGATAAGACTGGGCGATGGTACAGCAGAAAGCCATCGGCGAATCAATGAAGCATTACAGGAACTCTGGCCGTATACCGGCGAAATGTTCATTCCTGTATCGTTTGAAAAAGAGCTGGCAGATCTGGGAACAGTTCCGGATCCGGCATCATTAAAAACTTCCTGGATGGAAAAAACGGCTGAGATCTTTACGGCAGCCAATCTTACCCTTCCTGGAAATGTTTTCATGCACACGGGGGGTAAAGAAGGAACACATAGCGAACACATAGGATTCATACTGGCTGAAATGCAATTTCTGCAAAGAGCTTATCCCGGTGCTGAATGGTAATAAAATGAGTGGCGAAAACAATATGATCTATCCTGTAGATATATCAACCCAGCCTGTCTGGAACATCCTCTCCAATATCATGGATCCGGAAGTCCCTGTATTGTCCATACTGGATCTCGGTATCGTACGAAGGGTAACGGTGAACGATGATGCTGTCGAAGTGGTGATCACTCCCACTTATACCGGCTGCCCTGCGGTGGATATGATCAGCACATCCATCAGGATGGAATTGCTTGCCGCCGGTTATAAAAGCATCCAGGTGTTGCAGGTGCTTTCTCCGGCCTGGACCACCGAATGGATGAGCGAACACGGAAAAAAGAAGCTGAGGGAGTATGGCATTGCGCCCCCGAACAATGTCCAGCAGGTCTGCCATCATGATCGGTTTGTGAACGATGAATCAGTACAATGCCCGCATTGCCGGTCATGGCATACACGCATGGTCAGCGAATTTGGCAGTACCGCCTGCAAATCACTATACCAGTGTAATGATTGCCAGGAACCTTTTGATTATTTTAAATGTCATTAAACCCATTCCATGTCATCCATTCTTTTTGAGATACATCAGCAGGTTGCCACCATCACGCTCAATCGTCCGGACAAACTGAACTCTTTTAATCGCGAGATGGCGCTGCTGCTGCAGGAAAAGCTTGATATATGCAAAGACGAACAGGTACGCTGTGTTTGCATTACCGGAGCGGGAAAAGCGTTCTCGGCCGGCCAGGATCTTGCGGAGGTTACAGATCCCGAAGGGCCGGGGATGCAGCGGATCTTATCAGAACACTACAACCCCATCATCACCCGTATCCGCAAACTTGAGAAACCTGTAGTGGCAGCAGTGAATGGTGTAGCGGCGGGTGCAGGCGCGAACATCGCATTGTGCTGCGATATAGTGATCGCCGCCTCATCGGCTTCATTCATACAGGCCTTCAGTAAGATCGGCCTGATACCTGACAGCGGCGGTACATACTTTCTTCCACGCCTGATCGGCTGGCAAAAAGCTTCTGCCCTGATGATGATGGGAGAAAAGATCTCAGCCGCCGACGCAGAAAGAGCGGGCATGATATACAAAGTTGTAGAAGACGATGCATTTGCAGAACAGATAAAACAAACAACCTCCTATCTCGCAGCCATGCCAACAAAGGGCCTGGCTTATACGAAAAAAGTGTTAAGCCTTTCTTTTTCCAATACTCTCGAACAGCAATTGCTGGCCGAAGACGATTATCAGCAAAAAAGTGCGCAGACAGACGACTATAAAGAAGGTGTAAGCGCATTTCTCGAAAAAAGAAAACCATCATTCAACGGAAAATAATCAGCATGGCAAACAGTTCTGCAAGTCCGGCACAAGTGGTCGACAAAATGATGAAGGAAGATCTCTTCAGCCAATGGCTCGGCATCTCTGTTGTAGAAGTGCGGGAGGGTTATAGCAAAATAAGAATGACAGTCCGTACTGAAATGATCAATGGCTTTGGGATCGTGCACGGCGGTGTAGCATTTTCACTGGGAGACAGCGCTTTTGCGTTTGCCTGTAATAACCGCAACAACCTTTCTGTAGCATTGGATACCTCCATCAATTTCACGAAGCCCGTCCATGTTGGGGACGAGCTAACCGCCGAAGCGAAAGAGATCCATAACGGACGATCAACTGGATTGTATCATATCACGATCACCAACCAGCGGGATCATGTAGTGGCGGTGTTCAAGGGCACCTGTTTCAGAACGGGGAAGACATTGGTGTAGCCGAATTATCTGAAGAAGTGCCTGCGTTTCCCTTGTGTATGGGGATCGCAGCGGAACGCACTCCGGATACGCGAACTAAATTAAAAACCTGTACGGAAGTAGTCTATCACCTTTTCCCGCAGAAGTGTATATGCGTTGCTCATATTCTCTTCTGTACTTCTGCCGGGATCAGCAATAGCCAACGCTGCTGTTACACCAAGTTCAGCGAGATCTTCGTCTGAAGCCTCAAGCAGACCACAAAATGCAACACAGGGAAGTTTGTATTTTTTTGCAAGCGACGCAATGGTGCCTACCACCTTACCTGAACCACTCTGATCGTCGATACGCCCTTCACCTGTGATCAACAGAGCTGCATTGCTTAATTCATCTTCGAGTCTGTTTGCAGCCAGGACGAGCTCCACTCCCTTTTTCATATCCAGTTTAAAAAAGGCGCTAAGTCCCGCAGCAATTCCACCCGCTGCACCCGCACCGGGAAATGAAGCAATATCCACAGATAGTTTTGTGTCGATCATTCCGGCAAACGCACGCAAGCCATTGTCAAGTTGTTCCACCATTTCTTTATCAGCGCCTTTCTGTGGACCGTAAACATAAGCTGCTCCTTTGGGTCCATACAATGGATTTTCAACATCTGCCGCTATCTCAAAGAATACTTCCGGTAATATAGCAGGAGGTTCAATAGAATAAACACGGGATAGATTGCCACCAATGGGTTCAAGGGGTTGTCCGGCTTTATCGGTAAACGAAAAACCCAGTGCTGAGAGGATTCCCATTCCAGCATCATTGGTTGCACTTCCTCCAAGCCCCAGGATGATGCGGGTTGCGCCTCGTTTCAACGCATCGTTGATCAATAATCCCGTTCCGTAGGTCGAGGTATGCAGCGGGTTCCTGTCCGCCGGTTCTAACAATACCAGTCCGCTGGCAGTTGCCATTTCAATGATCGCAACTCCTGTTGAAGCGTTCCACTGGTACGGCGATCTGATCGCTCTGCCCAACGGATCCACTGTATCCGCTTCAATCGTTTCTGTGTTGAAATAATGCTGCAGAACAATATTGAATCCATCACCGCCGTCAGCCATCGGGAAACTAACTATCTCGGGCTTTTCCTGCGTTACACCTAAGATTCCCTCTTCAATTGCTTTACAAACTTGTTCACTCGTTAAAGAACCCTTGAATTTATCCGGCGCAATGATGATCTTCATAGCTCAAATGTAAGACGCGAATTTTAAACGCGAATTCCGCGGATTGGAGTTCCTGATTCCTTGAGAGCTTCTCTCCATTGAAAAATAATTCGCGTAATTAGCATATTTTAATCAGCATACCATGTTTTATACGTTCAACGGGCATACGCCCGTCTGTCATCCAAGCTCCTACGTACATCCCCAGGCGGCCGTTACCGGAAATGTTGTCATCGGCAAACATTGTTATATCGGTCCGGGAGCTGCGCTACGGGGCGACTGGGGTCAGATCATTCTGGAGGACGGCTGTAATGTGCAGGAGAATTGCACGGTGCACATGTTTCCGGGGTTGACTGTTACCCTCCAGAAAGGCGCGCATATTGGTCATGGTGCGGTGATACATGGAGCAACGATAGGACGGCACTGCCTGATCGGCATCAATGCTGTGATCATGGATCATGTGGTTCTTGGGGATGAGTGCATCGTTGGCGCTCTTGCGTTCATAAAGGAAGGCGAGCAATTTGAACGCCGCAGCCTGATCGCCGGCCTTCCTGCGAAATTCATCAGGAAAGTCAGCAACGAAATGATGGCCTGGAAAAAAGACGGCACCGCCCTGTACCAGGCGCTTCCTGCCCAGCTTCATTCTTCTAGCCAACCCTGCGAACCGCTGCGTAAAAAGCCTTCAACCACGAAGATGCCCGAAGCCAGTTATGAAACCTGGCAAAATCGCCAGAAGAAAAAAAAGGCAAAGCCTGATCTGTTCCGGTAATATTATCTTTTTACTGCAGCAAAGAATTCCTTTTTCCTGCAACGGAATAGTCGTAACTTTTATGCACTTCATTTTTACCTATAACCAAAAAACTGGTCTATGAAAAGATTTTTACCCTTCACAGTTTTACTTTGTTGCAGTGCGTCGCTGGTATATAGCCAGGACCGCTTTGCTTATGCCATCACTGATGTCGTGAAAGACGGGGCGAACTGGTCTTCTTTACGAAAACTGGATCTGCAAACAGGAAAGTTTGGCGACATTATGCTGAATGGACTCGATGCTTCTGCCAAAGTACATGATGCACTCACTAAAAAACAGATAACAGAACCTTTGCAGGACAAACAGATCGGTTCACTTGCGAATACTGCTTTTGCAACAGGTGTGGCTGCTATTGCTTATGACCGGAAAACGATGCGTCTTTTTTATACGCCGATGCTCATGGATCAGCTGCGATATGTTGATCTTAAAACAATGAAAGTTTATTTTGTAAATGACGCGGGCCTTACCGGCGCCAGTGCCAAAGCTGCTGATCAGAGTAATATCATCACGCGAATGGCGATTGCGTCTGACGGAAATGGCTATGCGCTGACCAACGATGCAAACAGCCTCATCAGGTTCACTACTGGCAAAAAGATCACTGTAACAAACCTTGGGATCATTACAGACGACCCCGCGAATACGAAGGCTTCTATTCATAATTCCTGCAGTAGTTTCGGAGGAGATATGATTGCGGATGATGATGGGAATCTATATGTATTCTCGGCGCGCAACTATGTATTTAAAATCAATATCGAAACCAAGGTAGCTACGCTTCTTGGTCAACTCGACGGTATTCCTGACACATTCACTGCAAATGGGGTAGCGGTTGCAGAAGATAATTCCGTCTGGATCACCAGCGCTGTCGATAATTCCGGTGTATTCAGCGTAGATATGAAAACATTGAAAGTTAAAAAGATCATTGATGGCGCCTGGAAAAGTGCTGACCTGGCAAACAGTAATCTGCTGGCCATACAAAGATCTGCCACTCCATCACTGATCTCTTCTCCTGTTGAGATCTCCAACAAACAGGTGCAGCTTTACCCGAATCCGGTGGTGGGTAAACAGTTTGCGGTTCGTCTTGATCTCCCGGAAGGCAATTATACGCTGTCAATTACGGATATGATCGGCCGTCAATCATTGGTTCAATCAGTTATTAATATCAGGAAGGTCCAGACTGAGAACATCCAGCTACCTGCCTCCACGCAAAATGGAATGTACCTGGTAAGAGTGCTCGATAGTAATGGCAAACCGGTCTATAGCAAGAAGATCCTGGTTCAATAAGCAGGTGAAAATTCATAAAGAAAAGGTCCCGGTT
>JBEVKW010000170.1:0-17483 GCA_040509495.1 Chitinophagaceae bacterium
GTCCGATATCCCTTCGCTTATTGTGTTAACCTGCCGTTGGACGTCCATTCATTAACGTCCTTTAACATTAATCCAAGACTCATTAACTGCCTTTCCTTTTCAGTAAGAATACTTTCGTAGCCCAAAATCAAAACCACCGGCTATGCGAAAGCTTTACTTTCTGCTGTTTATTCTTGCAGTAAATTATTCCGTTCAGGCGCAAAAAGGAACCATTAAAGGTGTCGCCTTTGACACGCTATCAAAAAACCCGGTCGCGGATGCGACCATCACCATTCTTCAGAAAAAAGATTCCTCGCTCGTGTCATTCGGTATGACTGACGGATCAGGCCGTTTCTCCATCGACGCACTACCTGTTGGAGAATACCGTTTGCTGATCACTCACGTTGCTTACCATAACTCCAGCCGGATATTCTCCATTACCGAGTCTGAAAAGAATCCCGATCTTGGAAACATCACCATGAATGACAGAACAAAGGTGCTGGATGAAGTGATTGTAAGAAGTGAAGCCCCTCCTGTTACCCTGATCGGAGATACCGTACAATATAATGCGGGCTCATTCAGAACCCAGCCAAATGCAAATGTCGAGCAGCTATTGAAGAAGCTTCCGGGGATCTCAGTGGATAAAAATGGTGCTATTACAGCGCAGGGACAAAAAGTAAACCGCGTACTGGTGGATGGGAAAGAGTTTTTTGGTAATGATCCCAAAATGGCTACGAAAAACCTGCCCGCTGATGCCATTGATAAGATACAGGCTTACGACAAAAAAAGCGATCAGTCACAGCTGACCGGCTTTGATGATGGCAACAGTGAGAAAGTGATCAATCTCAAGTTAAAGGAAGATAAAAAGAAAGGTGCGTTTGGCAAGATCATGGGAGGAGGAGGAACCGATGACCGCATTGAAGGTCGATTCAATGTCAACTCGTTCAAAGGTGCGCGTCAGATGTCTGTACTTGGAATGGGTAATAATACAAATACGGAAGGTTTTTCCTTTATGGACATGATGAACTTCTCCGGCGAACTCAGCCGCATGATGCGGGGAGGTGGTCCTATCAGAATGAGCGGTGACGACCCGATGGCTGCCATGCTTGGCAATTCTAACCGGGGTATCCGGACGATCTGGGGTGGAGGTGCTAACTATAATAACATTATCGGGAAGAAGGCCGAGCTGGCAAGCAACTACTTCTACAACCATTTTAATCCCAAAACAATGTCGGAAATAGAGCGCCAGTACATCCTTCCCGACTCATCCTATTTCTACAAGCAAAACAGCCTGTCCGACAATATCAATAACAGTCACCGGTTAAACCTTACGCTCGATTACGTCATCGACTCTTTCCACTCTCTCAAAATATCGCCATCCATCGGGCATCAGAATACAGATAACCGTTCGATCCGTGATTATGAACAGTCCGGAAGCGACGGCCTGATCAGCAACCTCGGAAATTCATCCTCGATCACAAAGAGCTCCGCATTCAACCTTAGAAATGATCTGTTATTCCGCAAAAAATTCAGACGCCGGGGCCGCACATTGTCTTTCAGTCTCCAAAATACATTCAACGATTCTGAAGGCAACGGAAGCCTGGAATCTTTAAATGAATTCTACGACAGGACCGGTCAGAAATACCGTACAGATTCTATCAACCAACGTATCCGGAATACCAGTGATCTTGCAGGTTATACCGCCCGTGCTGTGTATACAGAACCCCTGTTCAAACGTTCTTTGCTTGAATTCTCCCTTGGAAAGAGCTTTACACGAAGCACTTCCGATAAGATCACTTACGATTACAATAAAGGCTCCGGTAAATATGATGAGCTGAACGATTCTCTCACGAACAATTTCCGTAATACATATGGAACCGCCAATGCCGGTTTCCGTATCAGAACACAAAGAAAGAAATACAACTATGCAGTTGGCCTGTCCGTACAGGAAGCGGAGTTGGAAGGTAAGATCGTAAGCGGGATAAAAGACTCGCTGATCACCAAGAAGTTTACCAATCTTTTGCCTAACGCAAGAGCACAGTATTACTTCACGCGGTTTAAAAGCCTTACGCTTACCTATAGCACTTCTACCAATCAACCGACGGTATCGCAACTCCAGCCCGTGCCAGATATCTCAGACCGTTTGAATATCCGGAATGGTAACCCGAATCTCAAACAGGAGTATACGCATAATCTGCAGATCAATTACAATGGCTTAAATCCATATAAAAACAAATCGCTGTTTGCTTTCTTTAACCTTAGCCGTACAGAGAATAAGATCGTGAACTTTGATTCGCTGTTTTCGAATGGAGTAAAATCAACCCGGCCCGTGAACGTGGATGGCGTATATAATATGACGGGTGATGTGAGTGTCGGATTCCCCGTAAGGCCCATTAAGGGAAATTTCCGGATCGGTAGCAACCTGTTCTTCAACAGCGGCGCCCAATTCATAAACGGCCTCAGAAATAACATCACCACTTTCATTGCAGGCCCGCGCGTGAATCTTGACATGGATCTTTCGGATAAGATCACCTGGACCCTCGGAAGTACATTCAACTTCAATCGTAGTACCTATTCTTTGCAAAGAGCCTTTAATACAAGCTATTTCTCCCAGGAATACGAAACTCAGCTTGACCTGGTATTGCCAAAGGGCTTCAACTTCAGCACAGAATTTACCTATACGATCAATAACCAACTCAGCAGTGCCTTCAATACAAAGGTTCCGCTTTGGGGCGCATCGGTCAGCAAACAAATGCTTCGTCATAACCGGGGTGAGCTAAAGCTCAGAGTAAATGATATCCTTAATAGAAATGTTGGTGTAAGCAGAAACAGTAACCAGAACTATATCGAAGATTCACGTGTCAATACACTTCGCCGGTATGCAATTCTTTCCTTTACCTACAGTTTAAGTAAAACAGGGTTGAACAACGCAAGCAGTGGCGGTGGAATGATGATGAGAACACGATAAGGCAGTATCTATCATTTATAAAAGCCGCTTCGGATTTGTCCGGAGCGGCTTTTTTGCCTTTGAGCGATTGCTGCGATGGCAGCATTCCCCCGCTTCATCGAATTGCGCTTGAATGCCTGCGGATCAATGCGGCATTCCGTACTGATTCCAGTCCACACGCATCCATTTACCAGTCAGTCGCCGCATTAGCAGGCAACCACCTGGTCATTATCGCGCGAGCGGCGCGACATGCTTTTCCCCTTTGCCGAAAGAGAGGAAAACAAGAAGATAAAGCGCATACAGATGACCATGCCGCTGAATGCGACGGCGAAAAAGGTAGAGGACTATGATTCACGGGATGTTTTCAAAGCGATCAACCGCGCCTGGAATAACACTTGTTGAAATAAAACAGCAGGAGATTATCATCCTTTCCCCGTCAGGGTTATTAAGTCTCTGCTAAGCGCCGGTGCTGTTATGTGTCATTATCCTGCGCGCGTGAAGTGATCATCTCTTGAAAACCTGTCCCGTTAAAGAGAATTCCCTGGCGACCCTGTATTTCTTCATAACAGCTACCGGTTCTTGCTAAATGCAAAAGACCGCAACGGCAATACTGCCGTTACGGTCCTTCTATTCATGGCTATACTTTTTTTATCCTGCCCGGAATCTCATTCCGCCATTTTTCTGCATTTCATCCAGGAGCTTTTTTGTTTCTTCAACATATTCGAGCCTTGTTACTTTCTTTCCTTTTGTTGGTTCTTTGATCGCGGAAAGAGTAGGCTTCGGTGAAATTTCCTGCGCTTTATATACTGTTTTGCCGCGGTTCATTTCCATTTCGAGGATCAGTCCGGGCAGTTGACCATAGGTCTCCGGGCCTACTGCTACAGGAATATCTGTCGTAAACCAGGCGGTAACGCTGATCGTATCGTCTACTTCTTTACGGACCATTTGGCCGTTTTCCATGGTCATTGTATTCCGTTTTCCCATCCGTTCTGAGATGGCTTTACGGCAGAGATGGTTGAGGATGGTCTTTGTTTCTTCGGTCAGCTTCCAGTTACCGGTTCTTTTGATACTGTCTGTGATCAGAAACTGTTTGTCCATATAAGATCTTTGTTCTACAAGCCTTGATTGCGAGAAGTCACAGAATGTAACGTCATCGGCTCCGGGGCCAAAGTTGCGGACAATCATATTTCCACCACCACCCGTGATCCCGGAAAGACCGTCATCTCCCATTTCTTCTTCCAGTTGATGCCAGGAACTTTTGCCATTGGCAAAATTCAGTTCAAATCGGTTGGTCCTGGTAATGTTCTGGGTAGTCGGTGCGCCGCCGTTCATGGCTAAAGTCATCTGCGCCTGAACGGTGCGTTCATAAGTAACTTTGCCTTCTTTTTGTTGTGCAAGCAGGCCTCCAGCAAGGATAAGGGAGACGCTGGAAAATAGCATTCTTCTCATTTAAGTAGTTTTTTAATAGGCTTCAAAACTACTGATCGGCTTGCCCCTGGGAAGTTAAGGCACCTTGCATTAAAGTTAATAAAGGTTAATAGGCAGGGGTGACGCCGGAAGTATTGGTTAGATTTGATATCGAATCGAAAAAAATGAAACTATTTTCAAACAGTCATCATAGCGGAAAAGGTGCCCGGCAGGCCTGGCTGCTGTTAAGTTTTATGTTGCTGACCATTTTGGTCATTGCAGGTTTTCAGGGTTATTGGTTGCGTGACAACTATAACCGGGAAAAGCAATCCCTCGATATTAAAACGAATGCAGCTTTCCGGCAAACGATTTTGCGTTTGCAGGCGTCAAAGTTTCAGATCGATGCGGTAACGATGAACTACGATTCGGCAAACCTCCGTCAGACAGCAATGATGTCTCCGCCACCACCGGGCAGGCCCCGGCCTCCGGCGTCGGTGCGCATCCGTCCCAGAAAACCTGATCCCGATGTTACCATAACCTATTCACGTAACGAACCAACTATTACTGTTGCAAACCTGATCCAGGAAAGGCTGAAGGATATCGATATTCCGGATAGTATTTCACATGCGTTCGGCCGCGTGGTGCTTTCCGGCGTTAAAGACACTTTGCGACGAGTAACGGATTCCCTGCAAAAGTACCTCAGGCTTCCGCTGAACGGCTTCATAGGAAACCTGGACCTGGATGAAGAAGACTCTATCGATCTGGCGAGCATCAGACATGTAAAAGTTGAACGTTCCGGCGTAAACAAAGCCGCCAAAAGCCAGGTTACTATTCGTTATGCTGAAAATAAAAAAGAAGACCGCGAAGAAATGCGGAGGGGAATGGCTATTGCCAGGGTCGCTCCGGGTATTACATCCACACAAGGCGCCGCTGTTCGTGTTACCGCTCCGATGCATATAAGGGATTCAGGAAGAACGAATGTGTTCCGTTTCCTGTATGATATGGATTCTTTATCTCAAAAAGATTCTGTAACGATAAAAGAGATCGATAGCGCGTTCGCGAAAAGGTTGGATGCGGAAAAACTGAATGTTGACTTTGCCGTAAGCCGGGTAAACCGGGCAAAACCCGATTCTTCCGCAGTCAATGAAGTAACCGTTGGATTTGCGAGCCCGATGACCTATCGGCTTTCCCTTGATAATGAAATGGGCTTCCTGTTCGGAAAACTAAAACTTCCTATCCTGTTTTCCATTCTGCTGGTGGGGGTTACTATCGCTTCCTTTGTGGCATTATACCGTAGCCTGATGAAGCAACACCGGCTTGCCCAAATGAAGAACGACCTGATCAGTAATATTACACACGAACTTAAAACACCTATCGCTACCGTTGGGGTCGCCATTGAGGCTTTAAAAAACTTCAATGCCCTTCAGGACCCGCAGCGTACCCGGGAATATCTTGATATTTCACAAAATGAACTGCAGCGACTCGGATTGCTGGTCGATAAAGTACTTAAGCTTTCCATGTTCGAGAAAAAGGATATTGAACTGAAATCAGAATATTTTGATCTGAAGGATGTTTTAAATGAAGTTGTGGCTTCATTGAGACTGCAGCTTGAAAAATATCATGCAAAAATCAACATACAGACTGAAGGAGATACCTTCCTTAAGGGTGACCGCCTGCATCTGCTGAGCGTCGTGTTTAACCTGCTTGATAACGCATTGAAATATAGCAAAGAAGATCCTTTCCTGGAAGTGAGCCTGAAGGAGGTCGATGAAAACCTGGAACTCATCGTAAAAGATAATGGCATCGGCATCCCGTCCCAGTATAAAGAAAAAGTGTTTGAAAAATTCTTCCGGGTGCCGGCCGGCGATACGCACAATGCCAAGGGGCACGGGTTGGGACTTAGTTACGTTGCCCAGGTGATCCGCCAGCACAACGGAACAATTAAAGTGGATAGTCGTGAAGGATTCGGTAGTACCTTTACCATCGTACTGCCAAAATCTATTACATGAGCGCCACAAAAGTTTTTTACGTAGAAGATGAATTGTTTCTCGGAAAGATTGTTAAAGAAAGCCTCGAAAGCCGCGGATTTGAGGTGATAATGGAAAGCGATGGGGCAAAAGCGACCGCAGCTTTTCAAAAGTCAAATGCCGATATCTGCGTGCTTGATGTTATGTTGCCGAACAAAGACGGATTCACCATCGCTGATGAGATCCGAGATATCAATGAAGATATCCCTATCATTTTTCTGACTGCGAAAACGCAAACCGAAGATGTGGTCAAAGGGTTTGCGCTCGGAGGAAATGATTATATCCGAAAACCCTTCAGCATGGAAGAGCTGATCGTAAGAATCCAAAATGCACTCCGCAATAAAAATGCGGCTCCGGAAAAGATCACCGGCGACCAGATCACTATCGGAAAATACACCTTCCACCTTAACCGGCAATTGCTGCAAAAAGGCAGCGAAGAAAAGAAACTCTCCTATCGTGAGGCCGAACTGCTTAAGCTTTTATATCAGAACCGGGATAAGATCATTGACCGGAGAGAAATTCTCAACCTTCTTTGGGGGAACGACTCATTCTTCAACAGCCGCAACCTGGATGTATATATCACCAAGCTCCGCGGATATCTCAGGGAAGACGAAGCCCTGGAAATCCTTACAATAAAAGGGATCGGTTATCGCTTTGTAACAAGCTGATGTAACCGGCCATTTGCAAGACCAGCCTTACGCGAAGGCCGCAACAGTGCGCGAACCCGCTGCATTGTTGCGGCCTTTTGCATTCCGGCCTGATACTTTATTTTATAGGTCCGCAGGCAGTGATTTAGCCTTCCATATCACGAAGCTCTCTATCTTTATAAAAAATCGCCATGAAGTTCCGGACGCTTGTTTTTATTTTCATTGTACTCATTCTATTAGTTGGCGCTTTCACCAAGCCTTCCCTTGATCAGTTCAAAGCGTTTTATGCAAAAGAGTATGGGATACAATCTCCGCCAATGATAGAACACACAGATGGCATCTCGTATTCTCTTTTTTCAATAACGGCCTTCTCCATCACAACTGACTCGAAAAACAAGCCGGTTGCTGTAGCCGCACCGAAGGTGAAATACCTTGGTTTATTCGGTCGCATCTGGAAACTTTGACCGGTTATTGCCCACAAAATATTTTTATGCCTGCAAAAAAAGCATACGTCCCCGAATCAATTTTCACCGGCGAGGAATGGCTTGCCGGTTACGGCGTGATCACCGAAAACGGGAAGATTGAAAGCATCATAGCGGCTTCTGAAATACCCGCATCAATCCCGGTTGAACATTATGAAGAAGCCATGCTGGTTCCGGCTTTTATAGATCTGCAGATCTATGGTGCTCACGGGAAGCTTTTCTCTGCTTTTCCGGAACCATCTTCTTTATATGAACTGGATCAGTACTGCCGGAAAGGCGGTGCCGCCTGGTGCCTGCCAACTGTTGCAACCAATAGTTATGAAGTATTCCGTCAGTGTATTGATGCCGTCCGTCAGTACTGGAAAGAAGGCGGTAAGGGAATTCTTGGTTTGCACATGGAAGGACCGTGGCTCAACCCTGTACGGCGGGGTGCGCACATCGAAGCATTCATTCATCAACCTACTGCCGACCAGGTGAAAGAAATCCTGGAATATGGCAAAGATGTGGTGAAATTCATTACGCTCGCCCCGGAAGTCTGCGGCGCATCGCTCATGAATTACATAGCTGGCCAGGGGATCATTATTTCTGCAGGTCATAGCAACGCAACCTATACAGAAGCGCGGCAGGGTTTCCTGGATGGCGCCACAACAGTTACCCATTTATATAATGCAATGTCACCGCTGCAACACCGCGCGCCAGGTTTGGTGGGCGCTGCAATGGATGATGATACAGTAATGGCGAGCATCATTCCGGATGGCCATCATGTTGACTACGCCGCGATCCGCATCGCCCGGCAGGTGATGAAAGACCGGCTGTTTGTAATTACAGATGCAGTGACTGAAACTAATATCGGGCCTTACCCGCATGTTTTTGCCGGAGACAAGTATGAATCTGGCGGAATTCTTAGTGGCTCTGCGCTTACCATGAATAAAGCAGTTCAGCGCCTCACCTCTTTTTGCAATATCGAGCTGGAAGATGCTTTGCGTATGTGTTCGCTATTTCCTGCCAAAGTGATGCGGATGGAAAATGAACTCGGCAGGATTGCACCCGGGTTTGATGCTAAGATGACATTGCTGAATAATGACCTCGAGGTGCTTAAGAATATCGATAACTAACCGCGTAGCGGTCAAAATTTTCTTGTTTAATCTGAGTATATGTCAAGAAAGGTTTTTCTTTTTATTGCAATGAGCCTGGACGGCTATATCGCCGGCAAGGATGATAATATCGATTTTCTTTCTACCGTAGAAGTTCCTGGAGAGGACTACGGCTATGCCGCATTTCAGCAGGAAGTGGACACAGTTATCTGGGGAAGGAAAACGTACGACAAAATATTAACCCTCGACCCTCAATTTAGCCATAGAGATAAACGCTGTATTGTTTTATCAAGAACGAAACAGGGCCGGGATAATCATGTTGAATTCTTTAATGGGCCTGTTACAGAATTGATAAGCTCATTGAAGAAGCAGGATGGAAAGAATATTTATTGTGATGGTGGTGGCGAAGTGATCCATGATTTGTTACAGCATGGCCTGATCGACAGAATGATCGTTTCCATTATTCCCTATCTCGTTGGTGATGGCATTCCTCTCTTCAAAGCTGGCCGCCCGGAACAGGCATTGAAGTTGACCCGCAGCTTGACTTTTCCTTCGGGACTTGTACAACTATGGTATGAAAAAAAATGATGCGGATACTATTCCTGAGCGTTTTAGATGGGCGTTAAGTATTATTCACCCCGGCCTTCGGATAAGATCGGGGAAAGTGGTTGTGGATCAGGCATACTGACCTCATCACCGGTGGCCGATGACCCGTATCCAAACACCTATTACCCGAAATAACCTATACCCGTTAGCAGCAATAGCTTCAATCTAAATACGCCACTCGGCCATCGGCCATCGGTCATCGGCCATCATACCGCAAGGAGAATCACTACCCAAACAAAAGTTGAAGCCGTCCGGCCGCTTCTTCATATGCTATCAACCGTCAACAGATACAACCCGCAGTGCAATAAAAACCATCACAAATATCTTTCAGGAAAACAGTCTGTTTATAGAAGATGTACTAGTAAAAAAATCTCTCTTGCTCCGGCATGTTGTTTCATCACAACTTTTATAAAAACCCCCTGAGCAAATCACAACAAATTGTATATTGGGGCTTAAACCTTCCCTATGCTTCGGCTCAACAAGACTTATCTTTTTCTTGCTATTATTCTATTCTTTGTAGAAGTATATATTGCCTTATATATCAAAGATGCCATTATCAGACCATACGTTGGCGATTTGCTGGTTGTTATTCTCCTTTATTGCATCGTAAGAGCATTTGTAAACACACCTCCCATAAAAACTGCATTAGGCGTACTGCTCTTTGCCTATATTATTGAAGTCTTACAATACCTTAAGCTTGTAAAGTTGCTGGGTCTTGAAAAATCGAGACTGGCAAATGTTGTGATCGGTAATTCATTTGAATGGATCGATATGATCGCATACACGCTTGGAGCAATCATCATTATAGTGGCAGAACGTTGCGCGGCCAGGATCAGAACACAAAAGATCATCCGGAATATCGAACTTTAATTTCCGGTTGAAGACTATGGCAATTCTATCGTCTGTCTCATCTTTTGTACTATTATTATTCAGGGGCAAACATGCGCCCAGTTATCAATACAGCTCATGATCGTGTAATTCTCCTGCATCGATGGCGGAGTTTTTTCCGTTGATTTTTCCGGCAGACCGTCTATCCCTTTGCAGGCTGCTTAAAACCGGACGCTCCTTAATTTGCTGAACCCACACGCACGTATCAGCTTAATTTTTATTTATGCAAGCGACTACTGTTTTCGGAACCGATTGGTTTTCCGAAGAAAAAACTATTGATACCAGGGTCTGTGGGCCGGTTAGCTTTGATGATATTGAACAATGGGAACAATCTCTTCAGTTCGCCCTTCAGCAGATTGAAAACGGAGGAGTGTTCAAGATCGTGGTAGACCTGTGTGGGTTTAGTCCAATAGACATGGAAACGCATAAACGTTTCCGCCAGGTAATTCCTGTTACGCTTACTCAATATGGTTGGAAAGTTGGTTATATCGACCTCTTTGAGGAGGAGGCTAAAAAATTACAATACATCAACACCCGTAATATAAAATGTATTGCTGCAGCGCATGTTCATCAGGATGAAACAAAGATTGGACTTTATGAACGTAGTTATAGCCGCCACAATGAACACTTTTTTACCGATCCCGCAGCGGCGCGTAAATGGCTTAAAGAATTCTCTATATAGAAACGCATTATCATCATTGATCTTTTAATCATTTAAACATTTATGACCAGGATAATTATTGCATTGCTCATGCTGATTCATCTGCCTGCAGCAGCTGCAGATACAATTTGGGTAAAGAGTGTGCAACGAAAAGTTCAACCATTTGAACGTCGTTATCTTCAATATACAGCACTCAAAGATGGAAAGATCCGTTTATCCAGCCTTCTTACACGAAAGGCCGAGGTCACTTCCTATAAAGGAGCAGCGGCTCTTTTGTTTACGCAGCAATATCAGCTTGAAAAGGCAACTGATACAGATTCAAGCTTTGTTAGCAGCGATAGTTTTTTACCGCTCGCATATTTTACAGCAATACAGTCAGAAGGGCATCGGGAAGAAGTTTTGTTTTCAGCTGACCGGATACAGAATACTATTGTTTATAAGGACAGTAGTGCCTTTTTTGAAAAGCCCGGCCATTCATGGTTTAATGGTGTAGTAACAGATGATATTATAAGCAGGTTACCTATGAAGAAAGGTGCCGTGTTTGCATTTATGGCGGTCAATCCAGGAAAAAGATATTATGAGTATCCTGTTGTGATAACAATAGAAGGAAAAGAAGATCTGCTGATTCCTGGAATTGGTAATTTGCCCTGCTGGCGTGTACGCATCGGAGAAGAGAAAGATGGAATCCAGGAGTGGTATACTCTAAAAGAGCAGATACAGGTTAAAAAGCTGGCGCGTTTAAAAAATGGAAATGTTTTTCATCGTGTCTTAATTGCGGTGTAAAATTTATTCCGGTAATAATCAACGGTTTTAATATTCTTCAGAAATAAATCTGTTCAAACAACCTTGTTTTTGCTAAAATGTTTAGTATTTTCACCTTCAAACCCATTAACAAAATGCTGATTTCCAATCTCATTTATGTTGGCGCGCCCAAACGATATAATTTCTCGCCTTCAAAAGGAAATCCTCAGCCTGCAGGGGTATAAAACCATTCGTTCAGCTCATTCATTTAATGCTGGTCTCGGACCGATCGGAGAGGCCTTTCCTAATAAAGAGATCCCGGTTTCCACTACCCACGAATTTATTTGCGCGGATGCAGAATCATTATCGTCCACAAATGGATTTGTATCTGCCTTAACCGCATCATTAATGAAAGATGGCGGCGCGTGTATCTGGATCTGTTCTTCATTGAAAGCCTTTCCATCGTCGATGCCTTTTTTTGGAGTAGAGCCACACAGGATCATCTTTGTAAATGTAGCCAGGGAGAAAGATGTTCTGTGGGCAGCAGAAGAGGCATTAAAGACCGATGGACTTGCAGCAGTTATCGCGGAAACAAGAGAGTTGAACTTTACAGCTAGTCGCCGTCTTCAGCTGGCTGTTGAAAAAAGTCAGGTTACAGGATTTCTTATCCGCCATCAGCCTCGAATACTTACACCAAATGTATGCTCGGCACGATGGGCTATTACGCCTGTTGCAAGTGAATTGCCCGAAAAAATGCCTGGCGTAGGTTTTCCCCGATGGAAGGTTGAGCTCTTGAAAGTGCGTAATGGCAAATCCGGAGTATGGAACATTGAATGGGATGGAACATGTTTTAAGACCGTTACACCATCATTCCTGGAAACAAAATTTTTACATCGCAAAACCGGATAATGAACAAGCGATATGTGTCTGTCTGGTTCCGGTTTCTTAAAACGGATTGGTTTGCCAAGCAAAAGAATTGCCCGGTCGATTCGCCATTTGTTCTGGTTATGCAAGATCATGGAAGAAAAATCATTTGTGCCGGCAATAGTGTTGCATTGCAGCAGGGAATTGAGGTGGGAATGGTACTTGCGGATGCCCGTGCTATATATCCTTCTTTGGTGGTGGAAGACGATATCCCGGATCTTTCATCACGGCTTTTGAATAAACTCGCTCAATGGTGCATCCGTTTTTCTCCCTGCGTTGCACTGGATTTACCGGATGGACTTATCATAGATGCAAGTGGTTGTGCCCATTTATGGGGCGCAGAAAGAATATATCTCACTGATATTGTTTCAGGATTAAATAATCTTGGATACCAAACGTGTGCGGCCATGGCGGATACTGTTGGAGCAGCCTGGGCCGTTTCAAGGTATGGAGTCAGCGGAACTGTGATTGAAAGCGGCGCACAATTTCCTGCATTGTTGTGTCTTCCTTCACAGGCATTGCGGCTAGAACGGGAGCAGGTTGATCTGCTGCATAAATTAGGATTGCGGCGTATCAGTCAATTCATCAATATGCCGCGCATAGCATTAAGAAGGCGGTTTGGCAAAACTATCCTTCAACGGATCGACCAGGCTACCGGCCTGGAGGAAGAATTAATAGAATCGATCATTCCGGTTGAACCCTATCAGGAAAGACTTCCTTCGCTCGAACCCATATCAACTGCAACGGGGATTGAGATCGCCCTGGAAAAACTGCTGACCATTCTTTGCCTGCGTTTACAAAAAGAACAAAAAGGCTTGCGTGAAGCTATTTTCAAAGGCTACAGGATTGACGGCAAAACAGTTTCTATCGCAATTGGAACACACCGCCCTTCCTGTAATCCGAAGCACCTGTTCAAATTATTTTCATTAAAAATTGATTTGATAGAACCAGCTCTCGGCATTGAAGTATTTCATATTGAAGCAAAAAAAATCCAAGAGGCGCCACCTTACCAGGAACAGATGTGGACAAGCTCCTGTGGACTGGAGCATATTCAACTCGCCGAACTGATCGATCGCATTGCCGGACGGATCGGAGAAAACCGCATCTATCGTTTTTTGCCGGACGAACACTACTGGCCCGAACGATCAGTCAGGAAAGCTCTTTCGCTGGAAGAAAAACCATCAACAGAATGGCGGAATGAGAGGCCGCGACCAACCGTGCTGTTACCAAACCCTGAATTAATAGAGGTGACCGCACCGATCCCTGATTACCCTCCCATGTTATTCCGTTATAAAGGCATTCTGCATAAGATAAAAAGAGCAGATGGCCCTGAACGGATCGAACAGGAATGGTGGATGCAACAGGGTCTTCACCGCGATTATTATTATGTGGAAGACGAAGAAGGCCGTCGATACTGGATCTTCCGTCTTGGTCATTATGATGTAAACAAAACCTATCAGTGGTTTATTCATGGATTTTTTGCTTAAATAAGAATCGTGTGTATGAGTTATTCGGAATTACAGGTCACCAGCAATTTTAGTTTCCTGCGCGGAGCATCCCATCCTGAAGAACTGGTTGAGCAGGCAATCGCATTGGGTTATAAAGAAATTGCCATCACTGACAGAAATACACTTGCCGGCATTGTACGTGCATATAAAGTAGCAAAAGAAAAAAATATCCGGTTGATCCCGGCCTGCCGGCTGGATCTGCTTGATGGACCAAGCCTGCTGGCCTATCCGACAAATAAGAATGCCTATGCAAGGTTATCCGCCTTATTAAGTACGGGGAATCTCCGTGCTGAAAAGGGAGATTGTCATTTATATAAAAAAGATATTTATGCTCACGCAGATGATATGAAGTTTATCGCTGTTCCGCCTGAAACATTGAATAAACATTTTGACATTGACGTTTCTTTTCAATTGCAGCTGAAAGAATACAGGAAGGAATTGGGCGAGCACCTTTATCTGGCCAGTTTCCGTTTATACAATGGCAATGATTCAAAGCTGCAATTCCGTCTGGCAGAACTTTCTGAAAAACTATCCATTCCCCTTGTGGCAACAAACGATGTACATTACCATCATCCGCTACGAAGAGAATTGCAGGATGTAATGACATGCATCAGGGAAAAATGCACGATCCATACAGCAGGATTTCGTTTACATCCCAACGCAGAAAGATATTTGAAACCTCAGGAAGAAATGAAACGTCTATTCAGGCAGTTTCCTGATGCCATCCGCCGGACAAAAGAAATTGCAGATGCCTGTACTTTTTGCCTCAGCGAATTACAATATGAATACCCGGAAGAAATAACCACCGAAGGGCGAACCCCTCAACAGGAGTTGACACACCTTACCTGGATTGGTGCGAACGAAAAGTTCAATGGACATATTCCACAAAAAACCAGGGATGCGATCAACTATGAACTGGCATTCATCCAGGAAATGAATTATGCTGCTTATTTTTTGACCGTGTATGATATTGTACGATTTGCCAGGGAAAAAGAAATTCTTTGTCAGGGACGTGGATCTGCGGCAAACTCTACTGTTTGTTATTGCCTGGGTATTACATCTGTCAACCCCGAAAAATTTGATCTTCTCTTTGAACGTTTTATTTCTTCAGCACGAAATGAACCGCCGGATATAGATGTAGATTTTGAACATGAGCGCCGTGAAGAAGTAATTCAATACATCTATGAGAAATATGGTCGGGACAGGGCTGCGATCATTGCAACAGTTACACAACAGCATCAGAAGGGAGCGATCCGGGATGTAGGAAAGGCGATGGGCTTATCTGTGGATACTATCAATCGGCTTTCTGGTTCTATCTGGGAGTTTACCGATGAATGGTTTGAAGGAAACAGGATCACCGAACAGGGGTTAAATCCTAATGACAAGCATCTTCGAAAAGTATTACAGCTTACACGGGAGTTCATGGGCTTTCCTCGTCAGCTTGGTCAGCATACAGGAGGCTTTGTGATCACGCAAGGGAAGTTATTCAACCTCTGCCCTATTCTTAATGCCAGGATGGAAAACCGAACCTGTATTGAATGGAATAAAGATGATATCGACGTATTGGGTTTTATGAAAATCGATGTGCTTGCGCTCGGAATGCTTACCTGTATCCGCAAGGCATTCGACAAAGCAAAACAGCATTATGGATTACATCTCACGTTGGCAAACATAGAGCAGGATGTAAAAGATGTGTATGACATGATCTCACTGGGTGATACGATCGGGGTGTTCCAGATAGAAAGCCGGGCGCAGCAATCTATGTTACCACGATTAAGACCTGAAACTTTTTATGATCTTGTAATAGAAGTAGCGATTGTAAGACCTGGTCCTATTCAGGGAGACATGGTGCATCCGTATTTGCGCAGAAGAAATAATGAAGAAGATGTTGAATATCCATCAAAAGACCTGGAAGATATTCTGAAGAAAACACTTGGCGTTCCGCTTTTCCAGGAACAGGCAATGAAGATCGCGATCGTTGCAGCAGGTTTTTCCCCTTCGGAGGCCGATGAGCTACGAAGAAGCATGGCCACATTCAAGGCGCATGGCCAGGTGGTTAAGTTCAGGGAAAAGCTGATCACCGGGATGATCAGCCGCGGATATGAACAGGAATATGCTGAGCGCGTATTTCGTCAATTAGAAGGATTTGGAAGTTATGGATTTCCTGAAAGCCATGCCGCCAGCTTTGCATTGCTGGTGTATGTTTCATCCTGGATAAAGTGTTTTTATCCGGATGTGTTCGCCTGTGCATTATTGAATAGTATGCCGATGGGCTTTTATCAGCCTGCGCAAATTGTGATCGATGCACAAAAGCATGATGTAATAGTCAGGCCTGTAGATATTAATCATTCCGACTGGGACAATACACTTGAAGAAAAAGAGGGAGAATACTTTGCCTTGCGGCTTGGCTTTCGTCAGGTAAAGGGATTACGTCAGGAGGAAATGAATGTTTTAATCGCTGCCAGAAAACATTCCTTTACACATATAGATCAGCTGCGCGACGCAGGAGTTTCAGATGCGACGATGGAAAAGCTTGCCGGTGCAGATGCATTCAGGTCGATTGATCTTGACCGGCGGAAAGCGCTCTGGGACGCTTCTACCAAAGATCGCCCGGAAGCATTATTCCACGGGCAGTATATAAAAGAAGATCCTGCGCAAATTACTTTGCCCGATATGAATTTGTCTGAGCATGTCGTGCATGATTATGCCAGCGTTTCTTTATCGCTTAAAGCCCATCCGGTGAGTTTCGTACGGGAAAAATTAAACCTGCTACACATTCTGTCCGCAAATCAGCTTCCGAATCAACAGCCGGGAAGAATAGTAAAAGTTGCTGGACTTGTTCTAGTGAGACAACGGCCCGGTACGGCCGGCGGTGTTTGTTTCATGACGATTGAAGATGAGACCGGTGTAGCAAATCTGGTGATCTTTGAAAGTTTGTTTGAAAAGTTCAGAAAGGAAATTCTTCAATCGAAATTGATCATGGTAGAAGGGCAATTGCAAATAGAAAAGAGTGTGATCCATGTGGTGGTACGAACCTGTCATAATTTTTCAAAGATGCTTCGTTCGCTTACCCCTGAAGAAGCTGAAGAGCCGGCCGTGCTTACCTTATCAAAGGCTGATGAAAAATCCATTCCACCGGGACTTAACAAACGTGCACAGGTTCGAAAGAGCACGGAAGAAGATGCATTCCATGGAGGCAGGAATTTCAGGTAAGAAGTTTTTCATTTAATAATCAATATATGTTAACGCTTTTTGAAGACACAGCATTATTTAGTTCCGGAGAGTTACGCATACAAGAATTCGATATTCCTGATGCTGAACTCACGCTCTGGGAACATTTCATAAAACGGGAAGAAGCGGATGCTTTTTATAAAATCATTCTTGCAGAAACACCATGGAAACAGGAAGAGATCACTGTTTATGATAAAACACACCTGGCGCCGCGGATGTGTGTATGGTATGGAAAGAACCGGGATCCGCTAAAGCCCGTTCGACCCCTTACGCCCACACTTGAATACATCAAGCAGAAGGTAGAAGCCACTTGCGGAGTTCAATTCACCAGTGTGCTGGTC
>JBEVKW010000171.1:0-4096 GCA_040509495.1 Chitinophagaceae bacterium
AACTCAACGTTCTTCACCTCAACCTCAACCAACACCTGTAGGTACTCCCGGATCGACAGCACCGCAAAAAGTGGAAGGATTTTCACTTCTCGGTGCAGCTATCAAAGCTGTAATAATTTCTTTATCTTTCGATGGCACATCGCGTGACCGTGCACCATTATAATTTTAAAGTATGAAGTCAATAGACCAATACATTGTAAAACTTGATAACTGTTTACAAAAATACTGTAAACCATTATACGATGAATTTCTCGAATCTTTGGATGATGCCAGCATCAAAAGTATTCTTGATAAATGGAATATGAATGACCCTCTATTATTTAGTATTTACCGATGGAAAGGTGGGATGGAATATGACGGTAACGGAAATGCAGATTCATTAAGTTTTAATCTGAGCGGTACAATACCAAGTTTAAAATATGCTGAGCAGGTTCTTGCAGAAGGTCAAAAGCTTATGGGATGGCGCGCAACTCAATTTCCTTTGATATGTAGTTTCAGCGGCGATTTCGTGCTTTATGAAACAGATAAGAATCGTTCTGATTATCAGTGCCTATACCTTGTGTCACCGACTATGGGATATGTGGATATACAGCCGAAATACTTTGATTCAGTTTTTAGTATGATCGACACGATAGTGCTAAATTTTGAAACGGGTGTATTTCGATATGAAGATATGTACCTGGAAGTAGATTATGATTTAAACGAAATTAACAGTGCCGACATGAATCCGGAATCGGATTACTGGAAAAACTAAGGAATTTTTATGTTCCGGATACTGAGAACAATATTACCTTTTGAAACAAAGTTAACTCAAGTGGTTATTTGCAATTGGCTATGACAAGTGATGTATAGAGAAGTTCCGCAGGAACAAAAATTACCTAGACCGTTTTAATATGAAAACACAAGTAAAATTAGGATCAATGGTTATGCATGGGGTCGGCGGGCCTCAGGCGGGATCCATGTCATTAATCTATGAATTTTTACTTGCGCAGTTTAATGAAAACCACTACAGCTATATTAGTGTGAAACAAATTGACGAAACACTCGACGAAGTGATTGTGAAGATGAACCGAAATGAAATATATGTGAATGTCCGCTATCCGGCTGATCCAGAGTTCGAAAATCTGGACCAACATACTCAACAGCAAACACGTCTCGAGATAATGCATTCAGGATTGAGCAGAATTGCCGAACACGAGGGAAAACTCAGCTTGGATAATTTGAATGCGATAAACGCCATGATTGTAAAAAACAAATTTCAATTCGAGTTTACAGTCAAGACATTTCCTCATCCGAAAAATTCAGCGCTACAGGCACTGTTGTCGATCATTCCTGATTTGAAAAAGTTCGATTTCTTCCTTAGTGTGTCAGAGAACGAAAAAGAAAAATGCAGAGTTCATTTATATGAGGGAGGACCCACTACTTATTATTTTGGATATTTTTTTTCTAAAGCCAAATGGAAAGGAGAGCGTGAACTTATTATTTCCGGCAGTGATAAGGCTATTGCGATTCATATATTGCTTGATAAATGTGAAGTCAGCTATGACCCGTCGGCTTTGCCAGAAAACGCACCTTTCGAAATTTTCAGAGCCAACCGGGCCATAAGAAATAATTGATCGTATAATAAACAATGTATTCCATTACACTAAAATAAAAACCGCAGCAATGCGGTTTTATTATTTCAACTTACTGCAATAATAAGTGTTTGACATTAAAATGCTCTGAAATGAATTTCCACTTTGAGGCAGCTACATTTCTTATTGCATTGAGTAACAACGGCTGTTATATTGTCAGGGATTAACCCAATTGGGAAATGCAAATCCTTTTATTATTTTATAAAGAGTTTATTGATTTTATTTGACCCTTCGTTTGTTGTGTCTTATTTGCCTTGTGAATTCGCAACTCAACTCTGAAAGTTTCTGAATGCTCGGTTCGCCTTATCCGAAATTCACACACTATGAAATAACCTACAGTGGACAGGCCGGGCATGGCCCCACCCGTCGAGTTTAATTTTCCAAAATAAATACAATGTCGCTCAAGGTGACGCATGAGGTACCGGCAAATGAATGTCAGGAAGGCTTCGTGCAACAAAACGAGTTGCCTCACAAATTCTGCAGTCTTTTTGATTCAAAAAGTTAAGCTTTAATACGTTCTTTTAAGAAATCGAAAATTTTGCAAAATAGTTACCCGGCGTCTCACCGTTGAAATTTTTTAATAAATAAGATCGGAAAGACAGACACAACTCCTCGGTAATGTCTTTCGCGGAAATAAAATCCTTGTTTTAAAACCCTTTGAATGGTGTAAAACTGTTATTCAGATGCCGATTTCCCGCTGTCCGATTTAGTCTTACATAATCTGCATAAAAATCAAGGAAGTTCTCCTTAATTCTCTGGCTCGGGGTAAACGAACTACCCACTGATTGATGGTCGAGCGTGATCTCCGACAATTTTACGTTAAGAAGCCGCTTGGCCTCAGCATTGTGTTGTTTCTGGATTTGATCTTTGGGTTTGGTATAGGTGAAAATTCCCGAGGCTGTCCGCTGACCTTGCCCTTTACCCCATTCGAAAGTGTACCATTTCTTGTCACCTTCGGTTCAGGCCTGCCGTTAAAATGATTGCCATTAATGCCGTTTTTATCATTAAAAATGTCCGCCAATTGTCCTCCAAAAACATCGGACAGACGCGGAAATAAACGGCGGATATTACACCGGGCAGAAAACAAAAAGCCTTCGAAAAAATTTGATACTCAAATTCTTACGAAGGCTTTAATGTGCCCAGAACTGGATTCGCAAGTATTTAGAAGCTAGATTGTTATCGATTTTGTCCGCCAATCTTCCGCCATCCTATTGATGGAAATAACTTCATAAAAATACTTAAATAAAGCAATATCTGTTCATCCAGCCCCCCACGCCTACAGATGGCCTTCGCGTGATGAATATTTTACAACCTTAAAAACATAAACTCAAACTATTATCAAAAAGCAAGTCTCTCGACAAAATGTATGATCAATGGTCATCAAGGTTCATTTATGGACAATATAGTCTGCCTTCTACAGTGTTGTCATTGTGAAACATCAATCCCAAATTGCAATGCAAATCAAGTAGTAGCTAACCACTAGATCAACGACAATTTAAAAGAATTAGGATACTACCTTTCCATGAATATGGGACTCTCAAAAATAAATGGGAGAACGAACGGCTTGAATTTTCAGGAATCTCGCAAACGAGAATTCTAGTAATAATTAAGAGGAGTTATTTAGATATAGTCACTTTCGAAATCTACCATTAAAATTTCTTATCTTTTCTACGCACAAAGACGAGATAAATCCTATAATATGAATTTGACCAATATCTACACTTTTATTCAATGTTTTAAATGAAACGATATTTCAATCAATGATTTAATTTATTTAGAAAGCTTTCTTTAGTTGTGGCGTGAAATGACCTTTGATTGTTTGGATGAATGTAAAAGAGAAATTTTTAATACGCTCATTTGCACCACTAAGCCTGATTTCAATCGTAGCTTCTTTAATCATATTTCGATTATCCAGTTGAAAAACACCTTTTAACTTCCCATGAACCGCCATTTTCGATTGAGAATCAATACTGATGGTCGTTAAAATATCAGCAGCTGACTCTACCTCAACGTTGTTCGCATCAATTGAGGTAACCTTATACGTTACTGGTACATCCATTTCGTGTAGAAATTGAATCTTTTTTACCGAAGACCATTTATCACCCACTTTTTTGTCTGATGAAGTTAGGAATGGCGCAGACAGAAGATCATTAAAAAACTTTTGATTCCACATCAGCTCCGACGGATTGAAAAAGTCTTTACCTAATTTATTACTTTCTCGATACAAGTTAGACAGTTCCGCAGATAGATTTTCTTCACCCGCTTTCAGTCGCACTTGTCCTTTGTCATCAATCATTAAATCAAATTTAGCACGTTTAAGAGCATTGAGATAGTCCAAGTAACCATGGCGTGGCTCATTGGTGCTATCAGGATCATTATTAATATGCAAAAATCTATCGACTTTTGCGATAAATAATTTGGGAGTCAATTCTTCGTTCCACCAGTACTGTATACCGATTTCT
>JBEVKW010000172.1:0-75296 GCA_040509495.1 Chitinophagaceae bacterium
GCGGCGCTCGTGATCTATATCATTGTAAAGGAACGTTGCGTCATTCATGCCAAGCGGTGAAAATATTTTTTCCTGAACACGTTGTTCAAATACGGTGTGGGTGAGATACTGGACAAGCGACGCAATGATATTATAAGCGCGGTTGCTGTACTGGTATTCCTCACCGGGAACTGCAAACAGCGGCACGGTACTTACTTCTTCCAGGTACCGGATAGCAGCGCCATCATCATATTGAGGATGCAGCCAGTCATAGTCGCGCAGATCAGGAATTCCGGATGTATGAGAAAGTATCTGTTGCAGGGAAACATCTCCATATCCGGTATCACATGGCCGAAGTCCGGGCAGATGCTTCAGAATGCTGTCATCCAGGGTGATCAGTTTTTCCTCCACCAGTTGCATAGCTGCTGTTGCCGAAAACACTTTTGAGATCGAAGCCATCGGGAACATGGCACGGTCTGTAAGTTTTTTGTCCGTCCCGGTATTGCCCGTTCCTTTGACCTTCTCATACAAAACCCTTCCATCAACACAGATCCCGACACCGATGCCAGGGATCATGTGGCTTTCCATAAACTGGTCTATGTAACCATCAATTAAATTGGTTCGCACGTTCAAAAAATAAATGGTGGGCTGATTGGGTTTATCCCGGCAGTTGATATGCTATACGATGGGCAGGATCATTTATCGTGATATCAGCGATCTTCAGGTCAATATCATTGGCAACAATGCCGAGAACAGACATGTAGATATCAGCTATCGACGCAATAGTTTCTTCCCTGAAAAGGTGGCGGTAATATTCCATGCGTAATTCAAGCGTATCGCCAGTCTGGTATATTCTTAACAACAGATCAAACATCGCGACCGTGTTGTCATTAACCATTTTTACGAGTGAAAGATTGTCGGCCAATACAATTTCACTGGAGTCGGTTACCTGGTAAGAGAACCATGTATCGAATACTGCATTTCTGTTCGGGCTGACCGTAAACTCCGGATACATTTCCAACATGTCCCGGTAATCAAAATCCTGGTTGCTGAATGCTTCCACTCCCTTTTTGTGCACAACACTGATCAGTTCCTTTACGGACATTCCGGGTTGTATATCGATGAACAGACAAAGTTCTCCAACAAAGAGCCCCAGCATATCTGCAGCCTTCTGATGGCCACGGCCAGAAGCCGGTATACCTACGGGAATCACACCGGTGTTCCCAAGTTTATGAAGCACTATGTAGTAGCAGGACAGGAGAACGGTGAAAGTTGTTACGGCATTCAGCCTGGCAACTTCATCCAGCGCCGACAGAAGCCTGCTGTCGGAATAAAACCGGTAGATCGCTCCTTCCATCGTATTGACCGGGGGCCTGGCTGCATCATAGGGTAATTGCAATGGCTGCTGCTGCAAATTATACTCCCGCTCCCAATATACTCGCTGCTTCAGCATGCTTTCTACCTGTGCAGGCTGGGCCATCCATTCAGCATAGTCTTTGTAAAAAAGACTGGGAGGCTCCATCTTTCCGTTGGTATAGATCTGTATCAACTGATCTTCAAAAATCTTCATTGACACGGCATCAATAATGATATGGTGAATATCCATTACAAGGAACGTCCGGTCATCAGGCATCAGGATAATGAACACGCGTATCAGCGGTGCTTTTTCCAGGTCAAAGGGTTTGATACAGTTCTTTATACAAGACATAACATTGATGTCTGCCGCGATAACAACATCGATATTGAAATCAACTTCCGGGTGCACTACCTGCCTGACCGTTCCTTCTTCCTGCACAAAACTTGTTCTGAATACTTCCTGGCTGCGAATGTAATTTCTGAAGAAGCCTTCCATCTCATCAAAATCAAAATCACCTTTGATCTCCAGTGCTACCGGCATATTGAGACCAATCATCTTTTTATTAGTTTGCCAGCGTTGAAACAGACGTTGCTGCTTCCGTGTTACAGCATAACTGTTGGCGGATGGCGCTGCTGTGAAATTGTCAGTATCGCTCCCGGTATCACGATTGATTCGCTCAACACAATCGGCAACAGTGGGCTTCGTGATGAACACATCAAGTGGAATGCGAACATTTGTTTTACTGAGGATCAACGAAAGCAGGGTAAGTAACTGAAGTGAATTTCCTCCAAGCCTGAAAAAATTTGACTGCAGGCCGATCTTCTCCTCATCCAGTTTCAGCGCCTGCGCCCAACAGGCGACGATCTGTTTTTCTGTATCAGTAACGGCCCTGACTGATACGCCTGCAAGCGTTTCTTTTGGATCAGGCAGTGCGTTCAGGTCTTTTTTGCCATTGGGTAGAAGCGGCATCGTGGTTAACTGAAGCAAAAAAGAGGGACGCATATAGTCTGGTAAAAAATCAGCCAATCTGGCTCTCAACAATTCAGTATTCACCGTACGGGCAGCAGTAAAATAGAGACAGATCTGAACATCTCCCGCTTCGGTTTTTGCAGTAACAGCCACATCATCCAACAGCTGTGTCCCGATAGCTGCGTTTTCAATTTCATTCAACTCAACGCGTATGCCTGCCAGTTTTACCTGTCTGTCCTTTCGCCCTGCTATCACCAGGTTTCCATCTTCGTCCACCCAACCGGTATCGCCGGTTTTGTAAGCCGGACAGATGGAGTGTTGCCATTGGATTTCCACGAACCGTTCAGCCGTCAGCAATGGATCTGCGAGATATCCCAGTGACAAATCCTGCGATACGATCAGCACTTCTCCTTCGCTTCCAGGGTCACAGGAATTTCCATTTTCCTGGATAATAACGATCCCCGCAGCATCTATCGCCTGACCAGCCGGAATGACCGGCCGGCGCACATCGGCTGGTTTGATCTTATAAAAGGTCTTGATCATGGTCGTTTCGGTCGTTCCATAAAGATTCACCAGTGCGATCCTGTCGCCGAAAACGTCAAACCAGTTCTTCAGGCTTAACGGTGCAACCTGTTCGCCGGATAATAACACATGCTTCAGCCCCGGGTAAGAATTCGGTGTGATAGCCGGGTGATTGAGAAAACGGAAAAAGCTCGGAACACAATGGATGAGGTTTATTCCTGACCGATCGATCCATTGCGCAATCTCGGTTTCATATATGCCGTTTTCTATGCCGGGAGGAATGCAGATACATCCTCCGGAAAGCAGCGGAACAAATACATCCCGCAACCATGCGTCAAATGAAGGATGAATGAACTGGCTCACCCGTGTCGATGCAATCACGTCGAATGCTTTGATCTCCCATTGGATGAAATTGGCCAGGCTGGAATTCTTGCCAAGAATGGCTTTTGGCATACCGGTAGAACCCGATGTGAAAAATACATATAAAGGATCCGATGCTTCCCAGGCGGGAAACACATATCCACTTTCAACCTCTTTTAGCTCCGGGGTATCTTCCCGAAAGTAAAACCGGATATGATTGAAAACAGATCTGCCTTCGAAGCGCTGCCGGTAAAGCTGTTGATCAATAAACACTGTATCAATTTCTGCACTGCGCATCATGAAAGATAATCGGGCATCCGGAAGTTTCGGATCGAGCGGAACATAAATGCCTCTGAATAAAAATATTCCTATCGCCGGAGAAATATAATCCAGCCGTTGCTGCATGCATACGCCGATTGCCTTCCCCGCGGTCAATCCTTTTTTTTGGAGCAGGTCAGTGATGGTTACGGCTTGCAGAAGAACCTCTGCATAACTCCACTTTCTTTCTGCTGTGATAATGGCGGTGGCATCCCTGTGTACTGAGAAAGAACTCAGCAGACAGGACTGGATAGATGTTTGTTTCATTCGAAAGGTGGTCGTGGTGGTTTAAGAATTATTTCTCAAATAGCCTGAACAGGATACTACCTGAAATTTCATTCACAGTGGGCCCTGATAAAAACTCCATTGGAGCCATCGTTACGCCCAGGTTCCTGCTGATCAGGTTGATCAGTTCAACAACCATTACAGAATCAATCCCGAGTTGATTGATCCCCCTGTCTGCTCCGATCTTCTCCACCGGCATTTTCAGGATATCGGAAAGAAAGCCTGAAACAAGAGATACCATCAGAACATGACGCTCATTGACCTCAAGTTCTCCCAGCGTTGTAACTACTTCAAGTTGCGGGCCGCTGGCTACCTGCCGGCTTTTACTTTCCTGTATCGCGGTTTTGAAAAGAGACAATGAGGCTGATTTATTATTATTGGACGCCCATAGTTTCCAGTCAATATCAAAATATCCGACCTGTGTGACCGGTTCGCTGATCACTTTCTCGAATACTTTCATAACATCGGCGTTGGTGAATCCTTTAATGCCATTACTCTCCAGTATCAGCTGCAGGTTCTTGTCCCGTTTTACCACGCCCGTCTCCAGCAACACACCAAGATTGATCACGGACGAAGGACGGCCAGTATGCTGGCGGAAAAAGGAGAAGCCATCGAGAAAAGCATTTGCTGCTACATAATTACCCTGTCCCGGATTTCCTACGAGTGAAGAGATGGATGAGATGCTGATAAAGTGATCGATCTTTAAATGCAGTGTTGCTCTGTGAAGATTGAGTACACCATCTATCTTAGGCTTCATGACCTTCAGAAAACGTTCTTCGCTAAGGTCGTTCAACAATCCATCGTCCAATACCATTGCGCTGTGTATGATCGCTTTTATCGGGGGCAATTCCCTTTCCGCATCAGCGATCATCTGGCTGACAGCTCCGGCGCATGATACATCTACCTGTTTGACCCTTACCTCAACGCCTTTCTGTTTAAAATAATCTAACAAGGATCCCTCTTTACCTTCTTCCACTCCACTTCTGCTGATCAACAGTACAGCTTTAATGCCAAGCGATGTGATCCATTTTGCTACTTCAAGACCGAGTCCCTTCGTTCCACCTGTCACCAAACAGGTTCCTCCGTCAATAAGATCTGTAGTCTTATTGATCATGGCAGCCTGTACGATTTTGTTTTTCATTTCCACTACTACTTTGCCGATATTCTGGCCTCTATCTATCAGCCCGAATGCTTCCTGCACCTGGTCTGCCGAAAAAGCTGCTGTTGGTAACGGCCTGTAGTAACCTTCATCAAAGCCCCGCCTTATCTCGCCAAATAATTCCTGCAGTTCCCAGGGCTTTTCATTGATCACCTTATCAAGATCGAGTGCGCTGAATGTCAGATTCCTGCTGAAGAATTGCATTGGCAGCGCTGAATTATCAATGATATCTTTTTTGCCGAGTTCTAGATACCGGCCATAAGGCGCCAGCAGGGCAAAGCTCTGATAAAACACTTCCCCCGGCACAGCGCTTAATACCACATCTACACCATAACCATTTGTATCATGCAGGATACGCGAAACAAATTCGAGGTTCGACAATTTATATACATTGCGTACGCCAATGGAATGGAGATAAGCGGCCTTTTCTTCTTTGCTCGTAGTGGCATACACCTCCGCTCCTACATGCTGAGCATACTGAATGGCTGCAAGCCCTACGCCTCCGGCTGCATTATGTATCAGGATGCGTTCTCCTTTTTGAAGCCGGGCGATACCTTTTAATGCTTTGATCACTGTTGAAAAAACAAGCAAAACATGAGAAGGATGATTGCCTGAAAGTGCGGATGGCACCAGGCTCGTCTTATCTTCCTGTAACAGCGCTGCCGACCTGAATGCGCCGTCCTTCGAGAAGCCCATCACCTGATCTCCTACTTTGAAAGATCTTACATTTTTACCCGTTCTTGTCACGATCCCGGCACAATCCATTCCAATCGCCGTATTAAAGAACGTATCCACGGTTGCTTTCCGTGATATCATGCCTGTGACCTTCAGAAAATCTTTAAAGTTTATAGATACGTCATCGACCTCGATCTCTAACTCGTTATCTGCCGGTGCTGCTTTTTCTTCGCGTTCATAAGAAAGAGATTTCACGCCAAGAGCGTCCGAATAAATCAGCCTTACCTGTTCGGCGGAAGTGTTGACTTCATCCAGGACAGTTGCGGGTGTTGCTCCCTCTTTCTGCAACATACGTCGCGCATACACGTCATTTGCCCGAACTGCCAGATGGCTTTCATCCCGGTATTGCAGGAATACTTCTGCTGGTACGTTAAAGGTCTTGTCATCAGGAGACATCTGGATGTCTATGTTGCGAACGGATATGTGGCCAAACTCATTTCCAACCACCGACCCTACTCCCCAAAGAGGAAACAGATCGAAATTATCACACTGGTCACCTTCAAGGACATATTGTGTATTGGCTGTTACGATGTCAAGCCTTACAGAATGTGGCGGCCGCAGCGCAGCAAGTTTTTTGGCCGTCAGTAGCAGCGGAGACAAATGATGATAACAATTTTCGGCGGATGCGTTCTCTATCCGGGATGAATCGGCAGACCATGATGAAAGAAGAATGATTGTAACGGGGCCGGACTGTTGGAGAAGATGATCAGTAAAATCTGTTCTCACACCAGGATTAACGGTATCGATACAAACCATCGTGCCGTCATCAGCGGATGAACCAGCGATCCCGAGCATAAATGCACTGGCGGAACGCTTGATCATTTCTTTACACAACAGGCTGGCAGCATCAGCTTCAGTTCCGTATATATAGAAAATTTCGTTCCCTGGCGCTGTAGTCGTATTATTCCTGATCTTTTCCCATACAGGATAATAAAGAAGGTCGCTGGTTTTTACAGCCGGTGTTGCCTCCGCAGTGTTCATTTCTTTACATTCAAACCCTTCGATCAGCAGGCAAACTTCGCCATCTTCATCACAGATATAAATATCTGCCGAGAGGCCGGCTTCTGTTTCTCTGGCTGCCGTTCCATAACAGACGACTTTTCTTCCGGCAGGTTTGAGGCAATGTATCTTTCTTATAGAAACCGGAACTACTTCTTTACCGGGAAGCAGTGCTATCATCGACTGAAAGCAGCAATCCAGTAACACCGGATGAATATAACTTTCGTTATTGTCAAGCCCCTGCGGAGCTTCTATCTCTGCGAGAACCTCTGTACTACTTTTCCGGATCTGTACAACGCCCCGGAATAATGGTCCATATTGCAATTTCCCTTTAGCAAGTGTGGCATAAAATTCTTCCGGAGAGATTTCCTGATCGCATAAAGAGCGGATCGCTGCCAGATCGATCTTATGGCGAAGCTGATCCAATCCTCCCTGCGCAATTCTCCCGAAAGCATGCATTTGCCATTGATCGGAATGTTCGTCTTCGCTATGGCTAAAGATCTGAAACTGGCTGGTTTTTGGAAAGAATCGTGAGTTCAAAAACTGGTTGCGGGCAGAACTCACGAACAGCATCTGGTGGAAGGCGATATCTTCAAGGGTAATAATGCCTCCTGTACTGACTACTTCCTTCCCGGCCAGGGCGATAGCAGCCACAACATATCCTGCACCAGGAAAAATTACTTTTCCCTGGACGATATGATCGTCCATGAACGGGAAAAAGTTCCTGTTCAATTCTATTTCATAAGACGGATAATAATCGGGGATCTTTTGACTCAGGAATAAGTTGCCTTGATATTCGGTTCGCTCATATTTGCTGGCACGGCCTTCATTCCAGAACTGCGCATGTTGCCACTGATAGCGCGGGAGATCGATCTTGTTGCCAACAGGCGTGATGCTGCTTAGGTCAAGCGGATATCCTATCGTATAAAATTGTCCGAGTTGCTGGTAAAGGTACATCTGTTCACTTTCCTTCCTGTTCATGGTATCCAGCAATACTGCTTTGTGCTCTATCTCCTTCAATGTTTCCTGGATAGAGGTTTTTAAAACAGGATGAGGTCCGATCTCTACAAATAACCTTACTCCATCCTTTGCAAGTTGTTCGATGGCGGTGGTAAAATCCACAGAATCGCGAACGTTTTTAAACCAGTATTCATTGTTGATCTGAGTGCCGTCGATCTTATGTCCGGAAACAGTTGAATAGAGATCTGTAGTGGTCGTTGCAGGTTGAAGTGCAGACAGTGATTCGAGTAATTCATCTCTGATGGGATCCATCAACGGACTATGATAAGGAACTTCCACATCGAGCACGCGGTTGAAGATTCCTTTGAGACTTAGTTGTAACGCGATATCGGCGAGACTGTCTTCATCACCAGCGAGAGTAAGCGAGTGAGGACTGTTGATTGCTGCAATTGACACACCGCTGTAGCCTTGTAACAGATCAGCAGCATCCTGCCTGGTAAGGGAAACAGCCAGCATCGCTCCTTTTCCTGCGGCAGTGCTTTGCAGTCTGCTTCGGTGATAGCTTACCGTGAGTGCTTCTTCAAGCGTAAGTGCTCCGGAAAAATAAGTAGAAGCAACTTCACCAACACTATGACCTGCAAATGCATCAGCTTTTATGCCGAAGCCGTTCAGCAGCCTGACCAGGCCATATTGAATAAAGAAGTTGGCAGGCTGTGCTATGCAGGTATCTTTTATTGTTGATTTATCTTCGTCTTTCAGTAATTCGTCAATTACCGACCAGGACGAGATCTTTTTAAAGATCCTGTCACATTCCAGCAGGGCTTCACGGAAAACCGGCTCTTTCTCATAAAGTTCACGCCCCATTTTCCACCATTGTGGCCCCATTCCTGTGAAGATAAATGCCGTTTTAAGGCTATGCTGAACACGTTCATTGTAAACAATTCCTTTTGCGGGTGTTTGGGAAATGAAGTCCTGAAGCCGATCAATCAATTCTTCCCTTGAACGGGCTGCAATCGCCAGGCGATGACGCAATTGTGATTTCCGGTAAGTGGTATTATATAGAATGTCTTCTAAAGAATTTGATCTATCACCAATGAACGCCACGTATACTTTGGCCATTTCCGACAGGGCGGCTTTGCTTCCTGCACTAAGCTGAAAGATAAAAGGACGATCCTTTACTTCTTTTTTGATCTTCGCTTTACTCTTTACCGCCGCCTTGTATTCCTGCAATAGCACGTGTGCATTGGTACCTCCGTATCCAAACGAATTAATACCTGCATAGGAAAGTGTATTACGCGGCAGATCCTCCACCTGCTGTGGAACGCGTAATGGACTTTCTTCGTAATTCAACCCGGGATTGGGCGCATTGAAGTGAAGGTTTGGAGGTACCTGTTTGTTTTTAAGGCAGAGAACGGCTTTTATCAGCCCCGCCACACCGGCGCCGGCTTCCAGGTGACCGATATTTGATTTTACAGAACCGACAAAACAGCGGCCATTGTTGTATCCCTTTTCTGTCAGCACATGACTGAGCGCTCTGAATTCAACCGGGTCACCAGCCTGCGTACCCGTTCCATGTGCTTCGATGTAATGGAGGTCATTGATATTCAGATCAGCCTCTTCGTATACTTTTTTGATAAGTTTTTTTTGAGATTCATAATTTGGCGTGGT
Organism: Chitinophagaceae bacterium; assembly: GCA_040509495.1. Lineage (GTDB taxonomy): Bacteria > Bacteroidota > Bacteroidia > Chitinophagales > Chitinophagaceae > Terrimonas_A. The sequence continues at coordinate 9,312 of JBEVKW010000172.1, forward strand.
GATCCCATTGGTCTTGCCATCCTGGTTTACTCCTGTTGAACGGATAAGCCCATAGATCTTATCTCCATCCTTTATAGCTTTATCCAGCGGCTTCAGCAAAACGATGCCGGCGCCTTCACCCCTCACATAACCGGAAGCATCACGGTCAAATGTTCTGCATCTGCCATCTTTGGAAAGAAATTTTCCCGCGCTCATTACAATGCTTGCGCTGGGTATCAACATCAGGTTGACCCCTCCGCTTATAGCCATATCACATTCTCCGGCCCATATATCCCTGCATGCATAATGTAATGCTACCAGGGATGAAGAACAGGCTGTATCAATCGTAATACTCGGCCCCTTCAGGTCGTACAGATAAGAGAGCCTGTTTGATATCATCGTCAGCATGGAGCCCGTCGCAACACTTGGGTTGAGTAAATGCCGGCTTTTCCTGTCCAGCTGAAGTAAGGTATAGTCAAATGTGAAGCCTCCAACATATACACCGGTGTTGCTGTTGGACAATTGATGAGTAGTGATCCCCGCATCTTCGATCGCTTCAAATGAAACTTCCATCAATAAACGTTGCTGGGGGTCCATGCTATTGGCTTCCCGCGGTGACATCTCAAAAAAATCAGCATCGAATCCATCGACCTGCTCACGCAGAAATCCTCCTTGCGTTGTAGCGATCTTATCATGCCTTGTGTCCTGGTCGGGATTATAAAACTTTCTTATATCCCACCGTTCTTTTGGAACAGTGATAACGGCGTCCTGCTTATTTAACAGAAGTTCCCACAACTTATCGGGGTTTGAAGCTCCACCAGGAAGCCGGCAACCAATTCCAATAATTGCGATAGGTGGTTTCTTAGCGCTGCGTTTCATATTAAAGTGTTTAATAACCTCCATAGAGGTTCCTTCCGGGCAGAATGCATGACTCTGCCCGTTAAAAAGGACAAGGCCCTTTTTTTGCAGGAATGATCAGATCGCGTGGCTATTACAGCGAACTGCGGCGACTGCCACAGTATGAGCCTTACGATCTTCGATACAATAAAGACTGCGATTTTGTTAGCAAGGATCAGGAGCTTTCAAGCGGAGGCTTTCGTAGTAAAAGATATTGGATAGAAGAATCTGAGACTTTATCTAAAAATGCTAACAGATGAAGAATAGATGATTTATCAGCTATGTGATTCCGTATTTGACGATTTAAATATCGCTTATAGTTAGTGAATTATTTGTATCAATGAAGGGCAAATTGTTACCAGCAAAGCTCTTTCAATTACTTTAACTGATACGCAAACCTTCTTCTCTCCCTTGAAGTCAACAAGTTCACCGGTCAATCCTTCGAACGCGCCACCGGTGATCCTCACCTTCTGTCCCTTTGGTAAACCATGAAGCACTTCAAAGCTTTCTGATTCACCTGTGATTGTCTTGATGTCTTCAATGATCGAACTGTCCATCGAATAAACTTTGCCATCTGACTTTAAAAAATACAATGCTCCAAGGCAATTTAATGTTACGAGGTATTCCTGAGATGAGTTGATTTTTACAAACAAATAAGAAGGAAATAATGGAAGGCTTCTTTTTACTTTTCTGTTTCTGACGGTGGTGACAACATTTCGTAAGGGCAGGTAATTTTCAATTTTCTCCCGTTGCAAAGACTCAGCGATCTTTTTTTCGTTTTTAGAACGGGTATACAGGACATGCCAATTACCCGGAGAATGAATTTTCATACAGTGGTATATGGTTTAGTGTGGTATTTGTATACTTAAGAACTCCCTGGCGGCAGCATACTGCGGATATCAGGACATGCAATGAACCGGGATGATCTTATTGGTCCGCCGCTACCTGTAAAATTTCAGAGGCCCGTTTCAGATAAATAGAATGCTTGTATAAGGCAAGTCTTATACAGGTACAACTATCAAAATGTGTTAAAGGAGATTAGACAGGTAGTCGGAAAAATGGTGCAAGCCAGACTTTGTTTAAGTGCATAGCTATCGCTACAGTAAAGTGCACTTCCTTTTGTATTCTATTCATTACCGCTCATCACAAATCGTTGACTCTAATTATACATGAGAAAGTTAGAGGTTTTTTAAACAAAAAACATCAGGATAACTGAATTTTTTTTTAATCAGTATGAACATTGCTCAACGGATAAAAATCAAACCATGTTCTCTTAAAAAAAATGATTCTGCTTTCTTGTTAACATGATTCGACGATAGACAGTGCATTCATTTTTTTATTAAAGGAAAACACTTAAACGAATGAAGCATATTAGGTGTTTCCTATTACAGACGAGAATAAATTCCGGTCAATTGAATGAAATAAAAAAAAAGCGCAGAAGGATCGTTCATTAACAATGGGGGTGATTTCCTCTCTGTATAACCGTTAAAACACCGTGCCCGTTTTTGCATCTCTATCTTTATTCCGTCTTGACATATATGATGATTTTATCTCCTGTCTTTACGCTTATCTGACCGTGTTGTCGTTAATTCGATCAAACATGCCGCTTTAAAATAAGTCACTATTATTTTGTGTAGCATTCATCAGGCGGATTCAATCACTGACTTTGCATCTCTTGAACAATGCGTTTAAACTTTGACAAGCTATATTTATCAACCGATCAGGAGAAAGCAGATAGTAATTTATTTTTTTGATAGAAGACCTTGTTAGTTTATCATCACTGATCATTGAACAATCAACTTTCTTCATTTGAATTTCTACTCGTAAGGGCCTGATGCCTGTCCCCTGATCAAACAGTTACGAAGATTGTAAGCGTGTTCATTTAATTCAGAATAATAGATCAATATCAAAAGAGTTAATTTGATATCCTCTTCTTGAATACGGTTGTTCTCTCGTTAAGCCATGAGTCTTTTATAAACCAGGAATAAAATGCAATTGAAATATGAATGATGGTCTGACTGGTTTGGATCCAATCTTCACGTTAAAAGCGGAAATGAAAAAAGGTGACGGCTATGAAAGATTTGATGTTTGTTTCATCTGCAATCTTGTATTGCTTTAATCATTTAAAGCAGTGTATTGAGGAAGATCGTTCCCGCTATAGTTGTACGAAGCAGTAAGAATTTTTTTGCAAAGACGTGTTATGATAAATATCAACCGGAGTAGACGTGCGGTTGATTAGCGATACCGGATTGATCGCCACCTGGCTCAGGCATTTAATTTATATCCTTTGCCATGCACATTTACGATCTTAACAGAAGGATCAGCGCTTAATTTCTTTCTGAGTTTGGATATCAGAACGTCTACATTGCGGGTGATCACCACAACGCCGTCGTCCTCCCAGATCTCTTTCATGAGCAGTTCCCTTGCAACTACCTGGTTCTGGTGTGATGTAAGCAGGCTCAATGCTTTCGCTTCCTTAACAGAAAGTTCGATGGTTTCGCCATTAAGGTGAAGCATTCCCGTTGAACCGGCAAATACAAAATTCCCGATTGTTTTATAATCAGCATCAACCAGAAGGGGGGAAACCTTACCTGGCATGGACTCATTAACCTTTTCGTCTATAAGTTGCCGGGGTGCTGAAATGCTGTTCCTTCTGCGGGTGAAATATAAACCTGCAAAAGCAACCGGGATCAATGTAAGTAAAAGCCAGCTGTAGTTAAATGATCTTGTTGCGGGAAATGAGATGTCAATGAAGTAGCAGCCGGTTTGCTGTTGACGTCCCCGGCAGGGTTTCAGATCGCCGTTGGTGGTGTTGACTTCATAAGCAAAAATAGTCCTGTTTTGATCGCAGGCATTTACACTCACCGTGTAATTATTCAGCCTGTCCGTTTTTGCCAATTGCTGATGAACGAGTCTCATTAATGTGTCCGGGATAAATCCAAAACCTTTCTCAAAGGAGATCCGGAAAGTGTTCTTATCGATTGTTTCAACCGGCAACACGCGGGACGTGGAATCGTTGGAATGAAGCAAAACCTGGTGCCCGATATTGCGCAGCACAATCTCCAGGTGCTTATCAGGACGCTCATTTTCCTTTTTTACAAAGGCCATGACAAATATTATCATGGTGACTGAAAGGACGGCGAACAAGGAATATTGCTTCATATTGATAAAGCTAAGATTGGACTGCTAATGTAAACCGATTTTAAACAGTATTTACATTGTTTTACAACCTTTTTACACTCTTTCCCGCTCATCCGGCCGCAAAGCCGATAGGTTTGTCAGGTATGAAAAAAATAAGTTTAGCGGTCGTTTTGCTCCATTGGTTTGCAACCGTCACCGCACAGCAGCAGTATTCGAAAGCCGTAAGTGAACAGATCGCCCGGGTGGAAACCAACCTGTCGGGAGGCATGGTTGTAGACGGCAAGCCATATACGCTGACGGAACGGATGAAGCACTATAACGTGGCGGGATTAAGTGTCGCTGTTATCGACAATTACCAGATCGTGTGGGCCAAAGGGTACGGTTATGCGGACAAAAAAGAGAACAGGAAAGTAACTACCCATACCCTGTTTGAACCCGGATCGATCAGCAAGTCACTGAATGCAGTAGGCATCCTGCAACTGGCGCAGCAGGGAAAGCTGGATCTTTACCAGGATATCAACCAGTACCTGTCCAACTGGAAATTCCCTTACGACACCGTGTCTCATGGCAGGAAAATCACCACCGCGCAGTTGCTCAGCCACACGGCAGGCCTGTCAGTGCATGGCTTCCCGGGTTACCACCGGGATAGTGCCATTGCTGGGGTCACCGATATTTTGGATGGTCGCGCTCCTTCCAACACAGAAGCCGTTCGATCGTTCACGGAACCCGGCCAGCAATCCCGCTATTCCGGCGGAGGCATTCTCATAACGCAACAAATGCTTACCGACCTTACAAAGCAGTCTTATGAGCAATACATGTACGAGCACGTGTTCCGGCCGCTCGGAATGACCAACAGTTCTTACTATCAGCCCCCACCGGTCAGTCAGCGAAAAAATCTGGCAACAGGATATAAACCCAACGGCAATGAAGTGCCGGGAAAGTATTTTATATATCCCGAAAAAGCGGCCGCCGGATTATGGACCACACCAACAGATCTATGTAAATACATTATAGAAATACAGCTGGCATACCAGGGAAAATCATCAAAACTGTTGAACCAGGAGATGGTAAAACTCCATTTAACGCCTTACAAAAATGATATTGCATTAGGCACATACATCCAAAACAGGAACGGCGAGAAATATTTTGATCACACAGCGAGTAACGAAGGGTTTACCGGCGTATTCATTGCCGGATTAACAAATGGAAAAGGCGCTGTGGTATTTGCAAATTCTGACGATGGAAATCTTATGTTCGAGGTAATCAACAGCGTAGCACTGGTATATAACTGGGAAGGATTTGCAAAGCCTGAGCAGGTCACCACTGTGCCGGTAAACGACACGTTCACCTCAAAATACGCTGGCGACTATATAACAGATGGAATATTTTCAGCAGTGAAAAAAGAAAAAGACGGGCTTTACTACTGGATAGATGGTATCAATAGTAAGATGCACTTTACGTCATCCATCGATTTCCGCAACATTGAATTCTCCAGTGCAAAGACCTTTACGTTCGATAATGCCGGCACAGTAACCGGTTTTTTGAGGACGTCTAATGGCCGGATACTTGCGCCTGCACAAAAGATCACCAGCCTCGACACGTTGCAACCAAAACCCGGGCAATGGGGCATTTACGGGCGTCATTTACTGGAAACTAAAAATTACGATAGGGCAATTGGCTTTTTGTCGAAAGGTTTGGGCAGCAAACCCTCAGATTCGTTGCTGATCAAAGACCTGGCTCATTCGTATCTCTTTAAAGGTGATCTCGCCAAAGCAATTGAACTGTATCGGCAATATTTAAACTCAGGACACACCAGGAACGGGAGCGAATTAAGCAACACGTTGAAAAATGAGTTCGAATATTTCCGTAAGGCCGGGTTTGATCATTCAGTGATAAAAAAAGCAAGCGGAATGCTTTCACTTTGATCTTGCGTTGAACAGCGGTCCAAAAGAAGATCGACGACAAGGTAATCCGGTGTCAGATCGCGCCACTTAATGCCGGCTAAAGGTATCGTTGATCGTAACAGCACTACCTCAATTAAAACACGCTTACCATCTTTCCCGCGGTATTATTGCGCCCGATAAAGTGGGAAGGGCGGTAAGCGTGTTACCATTTTCAGCTACTAAACGAAGGTATCTTCGAACGTTGTGATTAAACCGCAGCAGCAACAGCTTCTTTTACCAGCTGTATTTCTGCAAGTATCTTCACTTCTTCACCGAGGATCATGCCACCCGTTTCCAGCGGGCCGTTGAAACTGACGCCCCAGTCGCTGCGTTTTATTTTTCCGCTTACGGAAAAACCAGCACGTTCACTACCCCATGGATCTTTGGTAATGCCGTTGTACTCAACATCCAGTTTAACAGGGTTTGAAATTCCTTTTAACGTCAGCTCACCATGGAGAACAAAGGTGTCATCATCTTCCTTTACAATTTTCGAAGATGTAAATTTCAGTTCCGGGTGTTTATCTACCTCAAAAAAGTCTGAATTGCGCAGATGTGCATCGCGTTGCTGATTATTCGTATTGATCGATGACATATCGACTGTCACCGCAATTGCACCAGTGCTAAAGTCATCATCTGTTGTCGTTGCTTCCACCTGGAAGCTGTTAAAAGAACCTGACAGATTTGTGATCATCAGGTGTTTGATCCTAAAGCCAAGTTCGCTGTGTACCGGGTCAAGTATCCATTTAGTTGTTGCCATGAGCATCGTTTGTTTGATGAAAGAGCAAAATTATTTACCTTCGCTTACAAAATGTTACCACTTTACAAAAGGTTAGCAGTTACCTTTTGGTTAGCGAATGATTTTTATATGAAGACAAAGCAAAAATTACAGAAGCATTCAGGCGAGCAATGCAAAGCTCGTCTTGGCGCCGTTGCAGATGCGTTATATGCGATCGGCGGGAAGTGGAAATTGCGGATCATTGTCGCATTAACAGACGGCAACAAGCGCTTCAATGAGCTGCAAAGAATTGTTGACGGCATCTCCGCCAAAGTGTTATCTGCCGAACTAAAAGAGCTGGAATTGAATGGTTTTGTGATCCGCAAGATCTTTACAGGCACACCTGTGGTGGTAGAATATTCGTTATCTGAATATTCCGGCACATTAGACAATGTGTTACATGCATTAAGTGAATGGGGTGAAATGCATCGCGAAAATGTTAAAAGAAGTATGAAGACTAAGAAGCCGTTGACGGCAGCCTGAATTTGATCAGTTACTTTTTAGAATGTGCTGAGTGACCGGAAACAATCTGTATAGAAGCATTTCAATAGCAACTTAAATAGCCTGATCTTACAGTGATCAGTTTCATTGACCGCCGTTCAATGCCCCAACTGCTATCCGCTGACGCGATAAAACATTCGGGTTAGCATGGTGAAGAATGACGCCCTGAATGTGTTGGATCAGGTTATGTCAGATACGAATGGGCTTGCAGTGTTCCAACGGAAAGACAGTTCGTGAGAAAAGATAAGGACACCAAATAAGAATCCCGCCTTAAAAGACGGGATGTAAACGAGCTACTACCATAGCTGCATTTCTTTGGAGCTACCACTCCATTTTGTTAACTATAATCATTGTGATTAGGGGCAGTAAGATAAGCCGGTGCAATCAGCCGCCAATAATATTCACACGGTATTTTCTACCGTTTTTTCACCTATTCACTTCCGATAGATACACGAGTAAGCTAATTATATGCATGTCGCTCAATAGGCCTAAGAAGTTGTATTTCGCGGCGCTCGCCACTAGCCGCTGTGAAAGCCGCGTTCTTCCTTCCGAAGAAAAACCCGCTATTTGAGCATTCCGTCCGGAAGTTGACCCGTCCAGCAGATCGGCAGATCCCTGTCCCGGATGCCTAATAATTTAGCGATGACGATGGCAGTATTTTTATTACTGTTGAAGAAATCTACGAGTCCTGCATTCCGTATCCTTGGTCCTGTTACAGCCCAGGGCACCTGCATTTCGTCCATGCTCGTTCCTCCATGACCGGTTGTAGCATGACCGCCATGGTCCGTGATCAGCAGGAAATGGGTGTCGTCAAATAGTTTTTCGCTCTTCAACCTGTCCATCAACACTCCGATAGCAGTATCCGCTTTTTCAATCGCAGAGATATACTGCGGAGACATCCACTTATACGTATGCCCCGCATGGTCTGTATGAACACTATAAAGGAAAATCAGCTCAGGAAATTGCCTGTTGGCTTTTATAAAGTCGAAGGCATCATTGTACAGACTGTCAAAACCATCATTCTGCTGAAAAAGCAACCTGTCAAAGTAATTCTTATTGAAAGCATTGATCAGCTCCGGCCAGTTATAGTAAAAGGCTGTTTTTACATTCAGTACCTTATCTTTCGCAAGCTTGAATATGGAGGGATAATAACCGCTGTCATCTGTTTGAAGTGGCTGTAGTGAATGCTGGGACACGGTCCAGGTATTATTCGTTACACCGTGTTCTTCCGGACCGGAAGCTGTAAAATGACTTGTCCAGTTCGGCAGCGTGACAGAAGGCATTACAGGACGCGTAGTAAGTGACAGCACTCCTTTTTCCAGCAGCTTGTCGATATTAGGATGTTTGGCAGTTTTATACCCGTCAACACTAAGGCCATCAAGGCCGATCACGATAATACGCGCGGGTTGTGCGGAAGATATTACAGGCAGTAACAGGCTTATCAAACAAAATACGCAGAATGATCGCATCCGGCCTGCAGTAGCATATAGGGTTGTCTTTTTCATTGGAATTAAGCAATGCAAGGGGAGAAATATGTTTTACGATGAAGTATCAGCCAGGCGTTGGTACGATCCTTCTTTTCTTCGACAGATCAAATATATGATTTTATTAAAAAAAGAATTTTCCTTTATAATGACCTTATTAATCCGAACCACGACGTAAAAGAAAAAGGCTTTAAACAGCTAATACAAGCCATCTTAAAGCCTATTCCTGCCTCCGCTTTAATGTATTACTTAAAAGAAAGCCTGTGTTTAAGTGTTGTCGAACAACAGAAGCGAATATTTATTTACGAATGCTGCAGAGGTTCGACCCAGTATAATAATGCAATACCCTATCTCCCGCTTCTATACCTGAATTCCGGGTTCATCACCGGTCTTTCTGCAAGGTTCGACACTTTCCATCCAACACGATACATCAACTCAGTTATCTTTTTCAGTTTTTTATAATCAATAAACTGCGCCTCGTCCTTAGGCGTGTGATAAGTAGGGTGAAGTACCGATGTAAAGAAGATGGATGGCACGCCGACTCTTACCATGGATGCATGATCACTCCGATAGAAAAATCCTTCCGGGTGTGAAGGACTATCCCAGGCTGTATCGATCAGGAATTTCGGACCTTCTGCATTCGCCTCCATTGCCAGTTTCGTCAGCAATTTGGACACTTCCTGCTTGCCATTTGTTCCAAGTATAGCCACACTGTCCGGAGAATTTCTGCCGATCATATCCGCATTCAATACAGCCACTATATCTTTTAAGGGAACAGTTGGATGATGGCTGTAGTGTGCCGACCCGAACAGGTAAGGTTCCTCGGCTCCAAAAAAAATGAACAGTTGTGAACGTTTGGCAGGTTGCTTCCGGAACGCTCTTGCAACACCGAGAACAGCTGCACAGGCAGATGCATTATCATCGGCTCCATTGTAAATGGAATCACCTTGCTGCGTTTCGCGTACACCCATATGATCTGTATGTCCGGAGATGATCACGTATTCTTTCTTCAGGATGGGATCTGTTCCTTCGATCTTTCCGATCACATTTACGGATGGATACAGGAATGATTCCGTAAAAATATTTGCTTTGATGCGCGGAGAATTGCCTGTTCCTGCCAAAGGTATATCCTTCTGACGCACCCAGAATACCGGCATTTCCGCACGGCCGGGAATGGAAAGCTGGTTATCATACAACTGGTAACGTCCGCGCTTCAGGGAAACATGAACGTGTTCTGTCCAGGCTCTTTCCGTAAAATCATCTGCCACAATAAAGATCACACCGGCTGCCTTTTTCCTGGTAAGTACAGGAAGATATTTGCGCAATGCAAGACTGGTTACAAAGCGTCTTTCAGGAAAACTTACGTTAAGGCTGACACTGTCATAACCAGGTATGAATGCAACAACTTTCCCTTCCAGGTTCGCTTTTTCTATATCGGCTGTAGTTGCTTTATCAAGCACTATCACTTCAGCATCGACAGAAGCCTGTGCAGTTGCTCCTATCAGAACATCAGACCAAAGAGGAAGACGTTTGTTATTTAACTCTACCGTACTCAGGGGAGAAACGCGATGGCGCTGAAGATTGAAAAACTGAAAGAATGTTCCGTCATCTCCAGCGGGCTGAATGCCGGCCATCCTTGCCTGTTCGGCCAGCCACACCGCCGCTTTCAGTTCGTCTTCTGTACCAAATTCTCTTCCCCGAAAATGATCGGAAGCCAGTGCGTAGAGATCTTTTTTCAGATCGGTTTCTCTGATCTCCGCCAGGGATCTGGATGGCGGTTGTAGCTGGCTGAAGCAGTACTGATTAACACATGCCATCATCAGGCATGTGAGCAGGAAGGTGATCGACTTTGTCATAGCCCTCTAAGATAGGGATACAGCTTGAAATATCCTGTTGAAATACGGAAGAAGGAAATCCATCTTTTTCTATTCCTCCGATCCTGTTCTGCCCTACTATCCCGGTACCCGGGTTTTTATTGAACTGAACTTAATGGCGACATATTGCTAAACCCGGGAACCCCGGGCGGGCCTTTAAGCGAAAGCGAGCTCATTACTTAAAACATTCCCTTTGAGAACCGAAACCCTATATTCAAATAGTTATTCAGATCCTTTGCCTGGTCGCAATAATTAAAACTAAACTCAAACGGCCCGATAGGCGTGTCAAGTCCTAATGTCAACCCATAACCTGACAAGAATTTTTGTGAATTGTTCGGCAACTGTTCCAGTAAAAAAGAATGATACATGATGTTGGCATTAGCTGCCGCAAAAATTGCACCTGCGATCTGGTAACGCCAGTTCACGTTCAGCTTTACCAGACTGTTCGTACGTAAGGATGCATCCTGTATTCCGGCAAAGGTCACCTGGTTGCGGAAAACAGGTTGCATACCACCCGCTACAAAATCATGGAAGAGCAACTGCCTGCTGTTGAAATTCGCATCAGCCTCTGCCTGTATGGTAATGATATTTCTTTGCCTGAAAGGCATCACATGTTGAACCTGGGCCTTTGCCCTGAGAAAACTTCCTGCATTACCTCCTATTGAATCAAGGTAATCGACAGGCACTCCCATTGATTTAAACGTCAGTTTTTGAGATTGACTGACAATAGCGGACGGTTCCAGCAAGATGTATGTGCCCTTACGGGGTAAGAACAACTTGTCGAGTGTATTGTACTCATACCGCAGGTAAGGTTGTATATAATTATTCCTTCCGTAAAGATCGAATAACGATCGCGAAACAGGCTTTAGTGATACATGCTCAAGCCGCACCCCCAATCCATATAATTCCCTTCTTTTGTAAGCAACCTGCAATCGTGTGTCGAAATAAATATCAGATTGCTTGTAATTATTACCCGTTTCATTAAAATCGGTGTATTGCGAAAACTTCTGCTGTTCACCATAGATCTCCGTGACGGATGAGAGCGGAAACCTGCTGGAGCCCATGATCACTGAATGCCCTACTCTTATTCTCGGATTTTCAGAGATCCCTGCTGTAACATAACTTACACTTGGCTTCCCGACGAGATCCTCTTTAGTAAAATTGGCAATGAGCATTATCTTGGTCATCGTGCTGTAATGCAATCCCAGCTTCATTTTAAATGAAGGAAATTCCTCAGTGATGATATGCAGGTCTGCTATACCATTCTCCACGGGCAGCAGCTCATAGTACAGCTTGCTGAAATACCTGGTTCCATATGCGCGCCGCATAGCTGCTTCTAACTCTGTTGTACTATAGGTGGCGCCTTCTTCAAGATTCAGCATCCGCGAAAAATAAGCCGGGCTGATCTGCCTTAAAGTATCTGTGATTATACGCCTGATCGTTATGCCGGCGGGAGTGGGCGGCAATGTTTTAGCCGGGGGCACTCCATAAATTGCATTTAAGGAGTCTGCCAGATTTTTGAATACAGGATAATAAGCCAGGCCAGTTCTGACTCCAATTGTCATAATAGAATCGAATGAGCTAAAAGCACCTGCAGAATAATCAGACAAAGGGTGGTCAACCACATAATCACAAAGCGCAACATCTTTCTTGCTTAACTCCTGCTCTCTAAAAAAAACGACATTCATTAAAACCTGCATCATGGATGTGATCGCTCCTGTTTCAGGCTGCGTAAAAGGATTGACGGTACTGCCTATCACGATATCGGCGCCCATCCCCTTCACATCACTTGCCGGAAAGTTTCTTACGATCCCGCCATCAACCAGCTTTACGCCGTTGTAGTCAACCGCCGTGAATACGCTTGGTATGGCCATGCTGGCTCTTACAGCAGTTAGCAGGCTGCCTGTGTCCAGCACAACGGCCTGTCCGGTCACAATATCAGTTGCGATACATTTGAATGGTCTGGGCAAATTCCTGAATTCCCTGATATGGTATACGGGATGATATAGCTGATCAAATTTCAACCATAGTTCTTCGGCTTCAAACAAACCGCTGGGTGATTTGAGCCTGCCATTCTTGAAAGGCATTTCAAGAGCATAACGCCCGTACTCGTCTTTCTGTTCCATGATGAACGAGTTCAGCGGCGGGCGGTTCAGCAGCAGGTCATTCCATTGTATTTTGCTTGCGAGCTGGTAGATAGAATCGCCGGTGTATCCTGCTGCATATAAACTTCCGATTACGGCTCCCATTGATGTACCTGTCACATAGTCGATCTGTAAACCTGCTGAATCAAGTGCTTTCAATAACCCGATATGGGCAAGACCTTTGGCCCCACCGCCGCTAAGGGTCAGCCCGATCTTGGGCCGCCCCGGCTGTTGCGCCGATGCAATTAAACCAGAAAAAATAAGGGTGCTGAATAAAAAACGAACAAATGATTTCCGTGATCTCATGAAGCGGCTATGCATTATTCTGTTAAGGTTGGTAGAACGATACCAATTTACAGATTTTTGCATTCCATTCTAAGATCCGGGACAATTAACCACGAATAATACTGGCAGGGAAAGGTTTCCCATTGATACCTGAAACCTTTTAAACCACGACTTCCACCACTTTTGCTGATAAACTGGTAAGGTTACCCGGGTAGAATAGACGGACCTGCGCCTCAGCTAAGGACGCATTCTTTTGCCGTGCATCATGAATTTCAGACGGGCTGCATACTTGCGCCAAAGCTACAGCCAGACGCCAGTCCGCAGCCCGCCTGTTCCTTCTTTCGTAGTGATTTCTATACAGACTTTCAGTAGCTATTGTATGAACTAAAACTTCTGAATAATAATTACTCCGATGATGATCAGGAACATACCACCCATCCTCCAGATATTGATGCTGTGTTGCTCCGCTACCAGGATCTTGAAATGATCAAACACCACGGCGATCACCATCTGCCCCGCCACTACCAGTCCGAATGTGAGCGCAGGCCCTATCCGTGGAAATGCCAGCATGGTGATTGTTACAAAGAAAGCGCCCAGCGCGCCGCCGAGCCATGCATAGCCAGGTGCTGTTTTTATTCCAACCCAGGTAACTTCCTGTTTTGTGATGAGTACATACAGCAACAGGGAGACAGCGCCTACAAAAAAAGATAGCATCGATGCATACAGGGGGCTGTCAATCGATTTTCCCAGCCGGATATTCACTCCCGCCTGTATAGGCAACAGCATACCCGAAACAAAGGCAAGAAAGATCCAAAGTGTTTTCATAAACAGTTTTAATAGATATCATTTTGTTGCCGATCATCTGAAGCAGCCCGATGGCGTTGGGTAATGACGCGCGATAGTTCGCCGCATCAATGCAGGCTATACCGAACTCCTGATAATGGATCGACGTAATCTGCTATCATTGACCTCCATCGCCATCGGCCGATCCCATCTAATGCTTTAACATATCCTGTGCATACTGGATCCCTACTCCATATGAACCGCCAAATCTTTTGATCAGATCGGTTACGCCTTTATAAGTCTCGCTTCTGGCCCAATCGCGTTGCAGCTCGAGAATATACTGCATAGCCGTCATTGGCTTTACACCTGCCTGTATCATCCTGTTGACAGCCATTTCATGCGCCTCTCTGCTTACATCACCGCTTGCATCAGTGATCACATACACGTCGAACCCTTCTGCTTTTGCGGATAAGGCCGGCCCAACAATACATACGCTTGTCCATAGTCCCGCAAACACGAGCTTCTTTTTATTTTTCGCCACAATGGCTTTTTGAGCATTCAGATCTTCCCAGCAATTCATGGTTGTTCTGTCGATACTGAGATTCGCCGCGTAGAATTCAGTGATCTCCGGGAATACCGGACCGCTGAATGTTTTGGCAGCTACAGTAGTAACAACCGTTGGAATATTAAATATTTTAGACGCCCCGGCAAGAATGCCTGCATTGTTTCTCAAAACTTCCATTTCGATATTCTTTGTGGCAAAACCCATTTGGCTTTGATGATCCACCAGTACCAGCGCATGATTTAGCGGATTCAGCAACTCGGGAGATGGTTTTTGCGCATACGACTGTACAGTAAAAACTGTGGTAAAAAAAAGTACTGCTATTGAATTGATTGTTCTTTTCATAATGTCTGTTTGGTTTGATTTGTTTTGGTTAATCTTAAAAGAAACCTACCCTTAACTCCTTCAACTGGCCGGCATAGTTTCCCGCAGATGACGCAGATTTTGACAGCCTTTCTCAGGAGATGTTTTTCTGTTTCTGTCATGTTTACCGTTTATGATGCAGATGGCGCAGATAATTTCATTACATCCTGTAATGATCTGTGGTATCTGTGTTACCGAAAAGCAGCGATCCAGAAAAGCGGCTACCTCAGCTACAGCAAAGGAGAACATGCGACATCTGGGGGAAATTACAGCAATCAATCAAAATGGTGTTCTTAACGGCAGGTTTAAATACCTGGTCAATCTGTTGCATCGTCAGTCTTCTTCAGCTGCAACAGCTTCGCCTCTTCCTGTGCAAGCACAGGCCCCCACAAGCTATCCCCGCATTCGTCCGGCAAATTGGGAATCGGTTCTACCTGTTGCCGCAAGCCTGCTTTCTGCTTTTCGCCATCGCCCGAATGCTGTATAGGATCAATGTTGGGATCTTTCTTGTCCATATCTTTTTTTGTTTTTAGAAAATAAATTGGAATGAGAAGGCCAGGTACTGTAAGGTCGTTTCTTACTCAGCGGTTTGTTCTGCCTGAAGTTTGGTGGTTGATGTGCGCGACACTTTCCTGTCAAGGAAATCCCTGATCGTTGAAGCGATCTCTCCGCAGAAACTTTCGAGGGCAAAGTGACCCGTTGGATATAAATGGAATTCAAGATTCTTCACATCCTTTTTATAGGCCTCAGCGCCCACGCCCGGGAAAATATAATCGTCTTTACCGTATACGATCAGCATCTCCGGATCGTATTTCCGCAAATACGCCTGCCAGTTGGGATATTGCTTTACATTATTCCTGTAATCATAAAACATAGCGATCTGTATATCGTCATTTTCGGGCCGAAGCAGGTGGCGCAGATCGATCTCCCAGTTGTCAGGAGAGATCACATCCGTATCAGGTACATTATGCGTGTATTGCCATTTCAGTCCTTCGGGGCTATGAAAGGCCCTGCATTTCTCAATAGCATCCTGGTCATTTCTGTCTTTCCACAATGCTTTGATCGGATCCCAGAAAGTTTCCAGGCCTTCTTCATAGCAACAACCGTTTTGCACGATCAGCGACTCGATTTTTTCCGGATATTTTGATGCCAGTGTCCAGCCGACTGGTGCGCCGTAATCCATCAGGTAAAGGCTGTACTTTTCAATTCCCAGTTGATCGAGCAGGCCTTCTACAATGGCAGCAAAATTACTGAACGAGTATTCAAACGCTGCGATAGGTGGCTGTTCACTACGGCCATATCCCGGATAGTCTGGCGCGATCAAGTGATACCTGTCTGACAGATCATTGATCAGGTTGCGGAACATATGTGAGGAAGTAGGATATCCGTGCAGCAATACAAGTGTGGGTGCATCAGCCGGACCAGCTTCCCTGAAAAAAATCTCCACTCCATTTACAGTTAAAAATCTGTACTGTGTTTTGTTTGTCATCTTTTTAAATTTTATTGTTAGAAAATATAATTGGTTGATTGGTTTATTTTTCGCCCGCAGCTTTTAAAATAACTTTGGCTACTTCTTCAGGTTTTGATAACATGGAGACGTGACTTGCCGGAAGATGCGTAGTGATAGCACCGATGTTCTTCGCCATTTCCTTCTCGAGTTGCGGTGAAATGATCTGGTCATTGTCTGATACGATGTAATAAGAGGGTTTGTTCTTCCATGCAGGCTTGGTGATCTTAGCGCCAAGTGTACTTACATGAAAACGGCCCTGCACTGCTGCAATATTCTTCGCTTCCTGCGGCGGCAGGTCTTGTGCAAAATACCTGACCACTGTTTCTTCTTTTAAACGGATATAACCATCGGTCACCACCGGATCGCTCAATCCCGGAACACCAGGCACCTTCCTCACCTCGTGCGCATCTTTGCTGAGGCTTTCGATGCTTTGTCCCGCATCAGGTGCATAGGCTGCTACATACACAAGCGCTTTCACTTTTTCCGCATTCCCTGCTTCCGTAATAACAACGCCACCCCATGAATGACCAACGAGGATAACATCACCCTGAACTTCTGCAAGGGCTCTTTCTGTAAAAGCCACATCGTCGCTTAAAGAGGTAAGCGGGTTCTGCACACTGATGGTTTGATAACCTTTCTTTTGCAGGATCGGTATCACTTTGTTCCATGATGAACCGTCGGCAAATGCACCGTGTACCAATACAATGGTCGGCTTGCCTGCAGGATCCTGTGTTGTTGAGGGTTTACTTATATCGGCCAGGTAAAGACCAGATAGTAAAGAGAAAATCAGGGCGATGCTGCCCAGGTAGTTTGATCTCAGCTTTTTCATTTTGCGTTTTTTGGTTTGATGAATGGTTATTGATCGTACCGCTCACAATGTGTTGCTTGTTTTGCGGTCATAAATGAAACGATGTATCAACTCTGCCACATACTGGTGATGCTCTTCGAGCAGGCAATGTCCTCCGTCGATCTGCACTATTTCTGCAGCAGGAAGGTCTTTTTTATACGCCTCTGCTCCTGCCGCGATGAACATCGCATCATTCTTTCCCCAGAGCACCAGTGTTTCAGGCAATGAGGTCCTCAAATATTCTTGCCATTCGGGGTATTTCAGATAATTATGCTGGTAATCGCGGAAGAGGGCCAATTGGATTGTATCGTTTCCCGGCCTGTCGAGATAATACTGATCCGTGATATAGCTATCGGGATTGACTGTAGCAGGATCACCCGCACCGTGCAGGTATTGCCATTTGGTAGCATCCAGGCTTAAGAAAAATCGAACAGCTTTTTCATTTTCCTCATCCGGTTGTTGTGCGTACTGCGTCAGTGGTTGCAATAATGACCCCAACCCTTCTGCATACGCATTTGCATTTTGAATGATCAGTGCGCGGAAAAGCCCCGGCCGGCGGACGGCAATTCTCATTCCTACTGGTCCGCCATAATCCTGCATATAAAGTATGATGTTGTTTAGTTGAAGCTCATCGATAAACCGTTCGATCACTATCGAAAGGTTATCAAATGTGTAAGTGAATTCCTTCACATCCGGCGCATGGCTCTGTCCAAATCCGGGGTAGTCCGGCGCTATGAGGTGAAAGGAATCCGACAGTTCCCTGATCAGATCCCTGAACATATGCGAGGAAGACGGGAACCCGTGTAATAAAAGCAATGTGGGCTGATCTTTGCTGCCCGCTTCACGATAAAAAATATCGATACCATTGATGGCTACCGTTCGGTAGAATATTTTGTTTTTCATCTTTTGTTTTTCTTTGTCGATAATTTTTTTGATCGCTCTCCTATGCCGGATAAACTTCCAGGTTGGCTAACTCATACTTCTTCACTTCGGAAAAATTCTTTCCGCTTCCTTTTTTAAAGAACTTGCTGAAATGAGCATAGTCGCTGAAGCCAAGATCGCAGGCCACTTCTTTAAGACTGGCACCGGTGAGATTCACTTTCCTGATGGCCTCCATGATGACCCGTCTCCGGATATGTGAGCTGGCAGACTTTCCTGTTGCCTTTTTGATCGCAAGGTTCAGGTAACTGGGAGTAATGGAAAGCAGGGCTGCATAGTCGGACACCTTTTTGTTGGTTCTGAAATTCTTTTCCAGCAGAACATTGAACCGCTGGATCAGTAAGAACTTTCTTCCATCATCGGGATCGTCACGCAGCCGGTTGATCTTTCTCATCAGGTTGAACAGTAACACGTTCATAAATCCGCTCAGGATCTGCAGCTTGAAATTGCTTTGTGTCTCGAACTCTACGCGCATCATCTCGCACAACTTTATACTCTCATACATCGCTGTTTCTTCTAACCTGATCACGTCTTTCTGCAAAGACATTACCTGGAACGCCGGAAAATACAAACCGGCAAACTCCCTGTCGCCGCTGAGGATAAGCGCCTGGTTAAACCGTATCAGGAAGCCCTCAGTATCTTTACCTGTTTCAACCCGGTTATACCTGTTGCGCGATGTGCAGTAAAAACTATTGGCAGAAAGTAGCGGCCTGCTTTCCGGTAATGCAAGTGTTGCTTTGCCGCGCGAGACCAGGCAGATCTCAAACATATCCTCTCCTACAGGTGCGTCTTGCAGATCTGGAAGGTTTGAAAGGGGTTGTATGCTGAAATAAGCATACTGACCGGGCATTTTAAAAGCCGGAGGAGCATCGGCTGTAAAGATTTTCTTCATTGCATTAAAGTCTTTGAGTGAGCCAGCTGATTATATCATTTAAAACAACCTCATTATCGAGGTCGTTCAACAGATCATGATAATGTCCTTCATACAACTTCAGCTCCCGGTCAATGGAAGAAACATGTTGCATGATGTACTTGCTTCCCGAGGGCTTTGTTGCCCTGTCTGCCGTTCCATGAAGAAGCAAGAGAGGGAGTGTGATCCGGCTGATCTCTTTCTTCATAAAGGCTGATGCCAGCAGCAGTTGCTGCATCGTTTTAACGGGTTGCTTCTCATTGATCGTTAGCGGATCATTTGTCATCGCATTCACAACAGCCATATCTCGGGAGAAGTCGGCATTCTTCAATTGGATCAGCTTTGCATGCGGAATAAAATGAGCCAGCATTTTTATAATGCCCAGTGCAAAACCGGGAGCTGGCAACTGAAAGGCAATGCTCTCAGATATGAGGCCCTGTAACTTATCTTGATAAAGAATTGCATACACTGAGGCGAAGACACTGCCGGCACTATGTCCGAATAAAAAAATGGGTAACGGCGGCTGTGAGGTCGCGATCCTGACTAATTCATTAATGTCAGCAATAATATCGCGATAGTCGTTGATGTAATAACGTTCACCGTCGGAATGGCCCCGCCCCCGTAGATCCAGTGCATACACATCAAAATCATTTTCCGTTAACCGGAGAGCCAGCTTTTGAAAATAATAGCTATGTGAGTTCAGGCCATGAACAAGCAACACAATTCCTTTTGGATTGTTGTTCGTCTTCCATACACGATAAAAAATAGTCTGTCCATCATTTGTTTTAAAGTCAGCAGTAAACTGGCTGTCGTTTGGATGCATAAGCATTAGTTAAGCTTGAGGGTGGTGATTGTTGCTATACAGATCGTCTGTTATAGCAGATCACTTGTTTGCATCCAGTTAGTCCATTAATATGCCACTTCACAAATAAAAACAGACCATACAGATTGACTGCTTCAATCCGTTCTTAGTCAGTGTCTTAATAAAGTGTGTGCAGATCGGGGGAATATAAAAATGAAATAGCAACTCCATTTTATTGGGAGTTGCTATTAAAAAAATCCAAAAATTTTGGAGATAGTATTTGCGTTATTTTGACGAGGTGGTAGTAACTGGAGTTGAAAGCCAGTACCGGAACGTGAAGTTTTTTTCAGTGACCATCAAAAAAACAACACCGGTTTGTCCGCCATCAATCAGCATGCTTTAATAAGCGTGCTGATCATCTGAAATATCTTCCTTGGTGATGTTCAGCTTTGCTATCTTGGCTTCAAGCGTTGTCGGTTTGATATTTAATAATTCCGCTGCCCCTTTGACTCCGCGGATCCGTCCTTTAACTTTTTTCAGAACGGAGATCATGTAAGATCTTTCGGTCTCCCGCTGGATCTGTTTGATATCTTCAAACGAGTTCGTCAGCCCGTTGCCAACCTCTTTTTCCTCTATCCGGGCTAACACCCTTTTTAATTCGAGTTTTGATTTTCCGTCATTCAGGATCACGGACTGTTCCAGAATATTTCCCAGCTCGCGGATATTACCGGGCCAGTCATAGGCTGCGAGTTCATCGGCCATTGACGGCGAAATGCCATGAAAGGGCTTATTGAATTCCCTGCAAAATTTATCTGCGAAATATAATGCAAGCGCATATATATCACTTTTCCTTTCACGTAAAGGAGGAAGCGTGATGGGAAAGGCATTCAACCGATAATAAAGATCCAGCCTGAACCTTCCCTGTGCTACTTCCTGCTCCAGATTCTTGTTGGTCGCTGCCACAACGCGTACATTAACCTTGATCGGAGATGAACCACCTACATATTCTATCTCCTTTTCCTGTAAAACACGCAGCAGTTTTACCTGCATGGCCAGTGGCAATTCCCCGATCTCATCCAGGAAAATGGTTCCGCCCTGCGCCTGCTCGAATTTACCTTTCCTTTTTTCACTGGCGCCTGTGAACGCGCCCTTCTGATGCCCAAATAATTCAGACTCGATCAGTGTAGGCGGAATGGCGCCACAATTCACTTTGACGAAAGGTTCTTTTTCCCTTCCTGAAAGGGTGTGGATCAGTTGGGCCACTTTCTCTTTGCCTGTTCCACTTTCTCCGAATATTAAGACCGACGTATTGTAGGGCGCTACCTGTGCCGTAAGATCAAGGGCAGACAGCAATAAGTGATGGCTGCCGATAATGCTTTTAAATCTCACATCATTGACCTCCTGATGGAGCAATTGCCCGGAATTATCGGGAAGAGCCAATAAAGAAGCCGCAGCATTTGAATACAATCTTTCCGCAACCTCAGTAAGGCAATCATTCAATCTGCTTAATAACGCAACATGATCGTCTGTATAAATGTTTCCCTGCCGACTGTAAAAGAAGTACTGCACTGACCGTCCATCACTCAGGTTGACGGTGAGAGAAAGATATGACTGCAAATTGAACGCCTGCGTCATCAAACCAGACAAAGTCGATACCACTTCTTGCTTCTCCGTTCCGCCCCTTGAGATGCCTGTTTCACCAGCTTCAGCAATGCCCGGGTCTGCCGGAACCTCACTCTCTTTCATCCCCGTGATGATCAGCAACTCTTTTTTACTGATGAACTGGTATTCATCAAATCCTATACGCAGGTATCCCTTGTCAATTGAAGGGTTGCTGACCGTTTCTTTGTATGCCGAAATAAAAAGATCAAATGGAATAGAAGACTGCAGTTGCCTGACGATCTTCAAGATCCGTTGGTCAACTGAAATAGCTTCACTGCTGGCTTTTTTGAGTTTATCCTCGAGCAACGCTTCCTGTCGGAGTTTTGATTGAGTGCTTTGTTCATGACGGTACCACGCAATGTCCAGCGTTACGAGAAGGTCTTTTTTGCGGAATGGTTTTACCAAAAAACCGTAAGGGTCGGTTGCTTTGGCTTCTTCCAGGATTTTCTGGCTGGAATTAGCCGATAAAAAAACGAAGGGGATATTTTCAGCCCGCAGCTCTTTTGCTATTTCAATACCAGAAGAATTTCGTTCCAGGCGGATATCGAGCAGAACCATATCCGGCTTGTTGCGTGCGATCATTTCTGCCGATTCATCTGCGGAAGCTGCAATACCCGTTACATTGTAGCCAGCCCCCGTTAAGATCAACCGGAGATCATTCGCTACGATAAATTCGTCTTCTACTATCAATAAAGTCTTACTCATTAAATCGCCATTATTTCGTTAACTGTGGATTTCTCCACACGCTCGACAGTCGCTTTTCGGAATCGCACCGTTATATGCAATCCGTTATCGCTTTTAAAGGTCAGAATCCCGCCAAGCTGTTTTGCAAGTCCGCGCATCAGATCAAAACCAAGTGAATTATGCCGGGATATATCAAGTCCTGCCGGCAAGCCCACTCCGTTATCGACTATTTGCAGCACTAAACGATCATCTGCATCCTGATGCAATGTTAAGCGTACGGTTCCTTCCCTGCTTCCCGGGAAAGCATACTTCATCACATTAACGATACATTCGTTAATGATCAGGCCCAGAGGGATTGCCTGCGATACATCAAGGTCCAGTGGCTCGATCTCCTGTTCGAAAATGATCCTTTTTTCTGTATCAAAACTTTCCTGTACATAAGATACCAACTCATTAATGTAATCCTGCATGGCAATACAGGACATGTTATCTGAAAGATACAATTTCTGATGGATCAATGCCATGGCCTGCATCCGGCGTTGACTGTCATTGATCGCAGTCCTTGCATCCCTGTTATCGATATATACTGATTGTGAGTTCAACAGGCTGATCACGATCTGCAGATTGTTCTTCACCCGGTGGTGGATCTCTTTCAACAGCCATTCTTTATCGTCAACAAGGTCCTGCAGTTGTTCATTTTTCCGGCTGATCACTTTATTGGCTCCCTGTTTCAACCTGTTTTGGCGGTATAACAGTCCCGCGATGATCAGGACTGTAATAATGCCGGCAATGGTGAGGTTTCTCAGCAGAGCGGCCCGTTTCGATCTTTCCTTTTCCAGAGCAGCCTGTTGCGTTAACTGGGAGATCTGACCTTCTTTTTCCTGTATCTGGTATAACACCTGGAGCTCTTCTGCCTGCCGGATCTTTGTTACTTTAAAAGTTGCATCCAGCAGTGTAACGTATTTTTTGTAATGTGCCACAGCCGATCGGTCATCCCCCAGTATAGAATCGATGGTGATCAGGGTGCGGTAGAGATCGAGGTCAGCGGTTAGCGGCCGTAGTCTTGAGCGCGGGGCCAGGAGATGAGTATCCAGGATTTTCCTTGCTTTCCGGTATTCTCCTTTTTTCATTAAAAGAAAGCCAGTCAGCTCTTCAATGTCCGTTCTCCGGAAAGGTGGCCTGAATGTTTCAGCAATGGTCTCCAGTGAATCCATTTTTGCCAGGTGCCACTCAACCATTTTCAGTTGATTATTGTACAAATAGCCATAAGCAAATGCATAATGATAGGTGAACTGATCCGCCAGTGTTTCCGGCGGGGTCACCTGCGTTGAAATATTCTTTACCATTTCCAGGGCCTCCTTGCTCTTTCCATTCTGCGACATCCGATAAACGACGGCGATCATCTGGTTATAGACCGTTGGATTCCGCTGTCGCAGGAAGTGTTGGATCGCTTTTTCGATCACAGCGAAACTTTCCTCTTCCCGGCCTTCTGACGACAGCATGAGAGACAGGTTACTGTGAAAGTATCCCCACCCTATACTGTCAAGGCAATTCTCTGACACTTTGATCATTTCAAGTGTGTATCGCAATGGTTCGCCAAATTTGCCCATGAATGTGTTTACCATCGACAATGCCTGCGCATTATAGTGTATATACGGAAACTGGATTGACTCCGCGAGGCGATATGCCTGCTCCAATACCTCATGGGCAGTATCCAGTTGACCCGAGGCCGTGAACAAATAACCGGCATCTGTCAGCGCATTGATCTCTCCTTCCTTATTACCCAGGCTGTGACAGAGGGCGGCAGCTGCGCGGGTGTCATTGATCTTACCAGGAAAACTCGCACCCGTTGGCGGTGTATACCTGCTGCGATAAGCCAGTGCTTTTGCTTCTGTTTGTTTATCCCCCGCATACCTGCACTGCCTGATCAGCCGGGCATATATCGAATCGCCCTCGGAGTTACCGGCCTGTAAATACATTTTTCCCAGCAGGCAAAGGGCCTGCCGGCCCATCCCGGGTTCGTTAAGTTTGCGGCTTTCAGTGATCACCTGCTGAAGATAATGTTCGACGCTATCGCGGAAATAGGTATAGCTGTTCCGCTGAAACGCGTAATACGATCCCAGCAGTAGCAACCGCTGCAGGCGCTTCCGGCCGCTTGCCGCCGACAACTGACGCACACCGCTCGCCGGGTCTTTCCTGTCTATCCATTGCGATTCCTTGAAAAGCTCCTGGTCTCCGAAACCTTCTGCCAGTATAGAGAAGCGGCTGAGGCCGAGCGACCGACTGGCCTTGAACAAAGCACTGTCGAGATCCACCTGACCCTCATTTACCACATTGATAAAAGTGGAACTTAATAGCAGATACAGTCGCTGCCAGGACTCCTTATCCTCCTGTGGATGGTGATAGGTATAGCTTGTTAAAGCGTTTGGAGTGGAAGATGCGGGTTGGGCACCCACCTGTGTCATCAAGCTGACCAGCAGCCATATCAAAGCTAATCTGTACATAGATTCCTTTTTTTCGATGCAGAGTTGCGAACTTTTAAAGATAAGAAATTTAATAGCTGCATCTTGCGCTGTTATAATTAATACAGCATTTTGATGTATACGAACATGTGTGCGGCGGCCGGTGGCCGAAGGGAGGCGCTGTTAATGAGTGCGAAGATGACGGCTTCTACGAAGCCGATGCGTAGTCGGCGACATACGCATAACCCTTGATTGTTGTTGAGTTCGTTATGGGTTGGGAAGAGACCACGGGCAACCGGAAAATTCAAGAACGTAGCAGCCTCTTCCCGAAAAAAACATTTTTCCACCGTTAAAACTACATTGTCCGAACGCGGCTTCTTCTTTCCTTCAGCAAAAATCAATCATGCTCATCGGAGGATACAAGATCCGCAATCAGGCTGCTGCTCACTTTCTGACATTTACTGTTGTGGGTTGGATAGACGTATTCACCCGCCAGCTTTACAGGGATATACTGCTTGATAACATCCGATACTGTCAACAGAACCGCGGGCTATTAGTTCATGCATGGTGTCTGATGAGCAATCATATTCACCTGGTGGCTACAGCCGGCAAAAAGGATCTCAGTGATGTTATCCGGGATTTCAAAAAAGAAAGTGCCCGCCAGTTACTGCGATCTATTTCCGGTAACCGTGCTGAAAGCCGCCGTGAATGGATGCTGTCTCTCTTTTCCGACTTTGGACGATCCAACTCACGCAATAGCCGATACCAGTTCTGGAAACAGGATAATCATCCCGAGGAACTTTTTACCGGCCCAGTAATTTTTCAAAAAATCGACTATACCCATCAGAACCCAGTGGCGGCCGGCATTGTGGATAAGGCCGAAGACTACCTGTACAGCAGTGCGAGAGATTATCGTTTGGGAAGGAAGTGTGGTTTGCTGGAAATTGATTTCCTTGTATGAAAGGGAATGGTTTTATAAGTGGAAGGCTCGATACATCGTTTAACTTACTCCATTCTTTATCCCACATGAAATGAACTCAACAACTGTCGAGCGTTGTATGTAGTCTGTAACTACATACGGTTTCGAAGAAACCGCCCGCTTGCAGGTTTGAGTTGGTAGCGGTTTAATCGGGCATCGAAAAAGCGACTTAGCCTTGGAGGCCTTCTTCACATGCGCAAACAAATCAGAGGGTGAGAGATCGGCCAACGACTGGCTGACAACAGCAGGCGGACGGCTTCTACGAAGCCGATGCGTAGCCGGAGACGTACGCATAACCCTTGATTGTTGTTGAGTTCGTTATTGGTTGGGAAGAAATTACTGGTAACGGAGTAACAAACTGATCATTATGGTCATTCTCATCATCGCGTAATTATTTTTTAATTGTATTTCTTAACTGATTCCGGGTATTCTCGAGTTGCGCCATTGCGTACAGGTCATTCCACCCGTAAGCAGCCAGGCCATTTGAGGTCGGCTCATGAAGTTTGTATAATTCCAGCGCCGTCTTCGCATCTCCCGTTAAAACGCTTGCCCATGCCAGGTTATAATCTGTCATTTTTTTCACATCGCTCTGCTGTTGAAAAACTGCTTTTGCAGATTGCAATACTTTGTCTGCTTCGGCGGTATTGCCGGCATCCAATAAGCTATATGCTTGCTTTAGCTGATCTGCCGCGGTATTGAGTTTGCTGTATTCAGCCACTCCGCCTGCATCTGGAATAAATGCACAGACCATAGATCTTCTCTCCGAATAATCTGTATAAAGGGCCGTCATCATTATAGCAACTTTCTTATAGGCTGCCAACATCGCATACCTTTCGATGTACCTGCTGATGTCTTTATTGCCTGTTTGAAATTCCCTGGCTTCCTTTTCAGTGCCGAAATAAACCGGCGAATACATCATCGTATTGTATTTGGGTGTACTCTTTATATATAAAATGGAATGCTCCTCGCTGCCCGTGAACACATCAAACGAATACAAAGTTTGCAGGGCAGCATCCTTTATCAAGAGGCGGCAGGGAAAATTATATGTATAATCAAGCGCATAGGCATTTCCTTCATTACGAATACCTTTAAACTGCACATTGGTGATACCGGATGCTTCAATCACAAAAGTCACATCGGGAGTATTGCCTTTGTTCTTTGCCTTCAGAGGCATGTCGCTAAATGAAAAAAGTATTCCATCCATCTGCATCTCCCGATGGCTGGCATAATAGGTCAGCTTTTCCGGGAAAACGGGATTGTAGGTATTCTCTTTTGTAAGAGCCTGCACCAATGCAGGATATTTCATTTTAACAGACGAACTGCTGTGTTTGATCTTAACAGACGACTGCGATAAGGTAACCTGACTGACTAATGCCGCACAGCCAAGTAGAAGAGTTAATTTCATGTGATATATAATTTGTATATCAATAAACAAATTTTTATTGACAACACAAATACTATTCTTTAAAAAGAATCGCGCTAATCTAAAAGGGTCATTGTTAGTCGATGCAAATACTCAAACTGGCTGCATTTTATATAAACTCCGATAGCGGTATCCGCTTTTTCAATTGCGGAGATATACTGCGGAGACATCCACTTATACGTATGACCTGCGTGGTCTGTATGAACATTGTAAAGGAATATCAGTTCGGGAAATTTCCGGTTGGCTTTTATAAAGTCGAAGGCATCGTTGTACAGGCTGTCAAAACCATAACTCTGCTGAAAAAGCAACCGGTCGAAATAATTCTTATTGAAAGCATTGATCAGCTCTGCCCAATTGTAGTAAAAAGCTGTTTTCACATTAAGCACCTTATCTTTTGCAAGCTTGAATATGGAAGGATAATAACCGCTGTCATCTGTTTGAAGCGGCTGCAGTGAATGCTGCGCAACAGTCCATTGGATGTGATTACCGAGGCAATATGTATCCCCCAAATGCGGCACTTCTTTTAACGCCGGAAGAAATCCGTGTCTTTAAAATCTTCATCTACTGCGTAAAAAATATTAGTAGTTGATATGGCGTTCCGCGACTGACTAACGACAACGAACCGAACGCTTCTCTGAAGCCGATGCATAGTCGAAAACATACGCATAATTCCTGGCTACTGTTGGGTTCAATATTGGTCAGCAAGCGGGACTCAAACTAAACCATGTCCGGGTATCCGCGATCACCCCGCCAAATTAGCGTCATCGCAAACACTACAACAACTTATCCGGTGTCAATGGAAGATCTCTCACCCGCTTACCCGTCGCATTAAAAACCGCATTGGCAATTGCTGCAGACACACCCGTAATCCCGATCTCCCCTATTCCCCTTGCACCTATCGGGGATATATGCGGATCCGGTTTGCCAATAAAATGCACATCAATTGGCGGCACATCCAGGTGTACTGGTACATGATAGTCTGCCAGCGTCCTTACTACTGCATTGCCCCAGCGTTTGTCGTATTCGGTTGCTTCCATCAGTGCGGCGCCGATCCCGAAAATAACGCCGCCGATGATCTGTGAGCGGGCTGTTTTTTCATTCATGATGCGACCAACATCCTGTACACTGGTGAAACGTGTTACGCGAATGGTTCCGAAATCTTCATCCACCCATACTTCGGCAAACTGTGCACCGAAGGAATGAAAAGCATGTTGTTTGATATCACTGTTCTGATCAGCAGGTATTTCACGCGGTGTACAAAGCGCACCGGGAATGGTAAGCCCTGCTCCGGATATGGGCTGAGTGGTTGCACAGGCTTCCATCTCATTTCGTTTTGCACGCTTCAGGATATCGCTATACGATTCCGATTTATTAGGGTCTGCGGTCACAAATAATTTTCCATCGGCATATCCGAGGTCTTCAGGTTTGCGTCCATTGAGTTTGGAGGATGGATCGGCGATTGCCAGTGTCGCCAGTTCAGCGCGCAATAGCTTGCAGGCTTCCAGTGCTGCCGGATGGATACTGGCCGTGGTTTGTGATCCGCCGGCAAGGGGCGAAGGCGGCAATGCGGAATCACCGATCTTCACCTCAATTCTTTCCACGGACACACCGAGCGCATCGCTGGCCGTTTGCGCAAGTACGGTATAGGTTCCGGTGCCGATATCAATGGAGGCAGTCAACAGCGTCACATCACCGTTACTCTTCATCACTACTTTAACGGAAGACGCACTGCGTCCTGCGGGGTATGTAGCCGTTGCCATTCCATAGCCCACCAGGTATTTTCCGTTACGTTTTTGTCTTGGTTCAAGACTTCGTGATGACCATCCGAATCTTTCCGCACCAATGCGGTAACAATCAACCAGGAATTCACTGGAGAATTCATGGCCTTTCATCGGATCCTTTGTTGTATGATTTTTTATCCTGAATTCAACGGGATCGATCTTTAACTTATAGGCCATCTCATCCATGGCAGATTCCAGTGCGAAAGTCCCGGGTGTTTCGCCGGGTGCACGCATGAAGGTAGGCGTACCACGATTTAATTTCGTAACATTATACGTCACCTCACGCAGTGGTGCTTCATACAGCACGAGCGACTGTTTCCCGCTTGGTTCAAAGAATTCGGTCAGGTTGTTATAGGAATCTGTGTGATGCCGCATCACGCTCAGTTTGCCGCTTGCATCCGTTCCTAATGCTACGCGCTGTATGGTTGCTGCGCGATGACCGACATTGGTTTGCATCATCTGTCGGGTCAGGGCGAGTTTTACCGGTCTGCCCGCAGCTTTGGCCGCCATCGCCACCAGCAATGTATGCAACCACAGGCCTTTGCAGCCAAAGCCACCACCGACAAATGGTGCGATCACGCGTACATTCTCCGGCTTCAGACCAAAAAAATAAGCGGCAATGGTACTCGTCAGTCCCACGCCCTGCGTCGCATCATACAATGTAAGCTGATCGCTGTTATCCCAAAGCGCAACGGTTGCATGAGGTTCCATTGGATGATGATGTTCAACCGGCGTTGAATAAGTGTGATCCACGCGATTAGTGGCGCTTGCCAGTGATGCCGCGGCCTTTCCCTCATTCACCTGTGCTTCTTCGCCCATGAACATCTTGGGTTTTTTGCTTTTCAGCAATTCAGTCTTCAGGTCCGTTGCCCCTTTTTCAGTCGTGTAACGGACTTTTAATTTATACGCAGCTGCACGTGCCTGCTCATAGCTTTCCGCAACTACAACGGCAATGAACTGTCCGGGGTAATGCACAACATTACTCTGCAGTGGAGGCAGGTTCTCCCCCAGGAATGCCGCGCCGGCTTTCATCTGCGCCTGTATATCGAGTGGTTTTAACCTGAATGAGTTCTTATGGCTGATCACGCTGAGTACGCCGGGCTCTTTCTTTACAGCAGCATCATCTATGGAAGCGATCTTTCCTTTTGCGATGGTCGCCCTTACAGGGAATGCATATGCCATATTTGGCTGATTGAATTCTGCTGAATACGTAGCTTTGCCGCTTACTTTCAGTCGGCCGTCTATCCGGTTGATCGGTTTACCTGTTTCACTCATGTGCTTTCTTTTTTTTAGTGAATCGACATTCGTTCCTATCCCTGATCCGTTTCATCCTGAAGCCCATAGGCTCCGCCCGCCATTGCTCCCTGCAATGCGCGGATGATCGCCTTTTTTGCAAGGGCGATCTTAAATTTATTATGTTCAAGCGGCCTTGCCTGTTTCAATTCAGCCTCGGCAGCGGCTTTGAAATTCTCTTCCGTTGCATCTTTACCTGTCAGCCATTTTTCAGCAATGGATGCTCTCCATGGTTTATGTGCAACACCACCCATCGCAATGCGCACCTGGTTGATCCTGCTTCCATTCAGCGACAATGCTGCCGCAACGGAAACGAGTGCAAACGCATACGAAGACCGTTCACGGATCTTGAGGTAATAAGAGTGATCTGCCAGGTCGTTTTCCGGAAGCTCTATGGAAGTAATGAATTCTCCCTGCTTCAGTGTATTATCTTTTTCCGGATTGTCACCCGGCAGACGATGATAATCACCAAAGGGAATGCTGCGTTTTGTTTGCTGCGCTCCTTCCACATTCACGACAGCGCCGAGTGCGGTTAATGCAACGGCCATGTCTGAAGGAAACACGGCCACACATTTTTCAGACCATCCTAATATAGCATGATTGCGGTTGATGCCTTTCAATGCCCCGCAGCCGGAACCGGGTTCGCGTTTATTACAGGGCATATCCACATCATAAAAGTAAGAACAGCGTGTGCGCTGATTAATATTACCTCCATTGGTCGCCATATTCCTGATCTGTGCGCTGGCACCTGCAAGGATCGCCATTGACAGTAGCGGATAGTCCTGGCGGATGGTTTCATGATTGGCGGTATAAGAATTGGTAGCCGTGCTTCCGATCAGCACACCGCCACCCGTCTTTTTGATATCGGCATATTTCAACCGCGTTATATCGACCAACTCCGTAGGATGCATCACATCTTCCTTCATCAGGTCCACCAGGTTTGTTCCGCCACCCAAAAACCTTGCGCCAGGATTTGCCGACACCAGGGTAATAGCGTTACCTGCATCAGCAGCTTTTGAAAATTTGAATGCTCTCATGATAAAATTGCTTGGATGATCAAATAGTACCGTCAGCAAATTGCCACAGCTGCGCAACGGCTTTGTTGCCATGAACCTCGCGGATGGCGTCTACAATATTGGGATACGCGCCGCAGCGGCATATATTTCCGGACATGCGTTCCCTGATCTCTTCATCAGACAGTTTCAGGTTTTTTTCTTTCTTGCGGACATTGCCGGTTACATAACTTGCTTCCCCGTTCTTTGCTTCACTGATCAGTGCCACGGCAGAACAGATCTGCCCTGGCGTACAGTAGCCGCATTGAAAGCCGTCATGTTTGATGAATGCAGTTTGCATGGGATGGAGTTCATTTCCATCTGCCAGCCCTTCGATCGTGGTAACATGCTTATCTTCACAGGACGCAGCCAGTGTAAGGCAGGAAAGTACACGCCGGTCATCGACCATCACCGTACACGCTCCGCATTGGCCATGATCACATCCTTTCTTTGAACCTGTTAGTTCAAGACGTTCACGAAGTGTATCGAGCAGGGTCATGCGCGAGTCCACCATCAACTGGCGGGTATTGCCATTCACCTTGAACGAAAGATTTACTCCGTTCTCGATCCCGATCGGTGGCGGCGGTGGCGTAGTAATACTGCGGGCCATCAGCTGCTCGATGCCAAGCAGGTGTGCGGCAAGCAGACCGGTTCCGGTAAAAGTGATGAGTTTAAGGAAGTGGCGTCGTTTGATGCCCGAAGTAATGATCTCACTCATTTCATCAGGCATAAGTTCTTCAATGACCTTTCGTTCTTCGACCGTCAGGTCCGGAAACTTGGGTTGATCTTCCATGTTGTATGTTTGAGGGATGTTCTGAAGTTACGGACTTTAAAAACGCGATATTGCTTTTTTAATGATCCAAAGCGGTACATTCAGCGCGGATTCAATGTCTCAAAAAACGGACCATTACAGTGTGACGATGATCAGCTCAATATTAATTCATCCGGAAAAGGCACTGAACATGATCATAATCTGCAGCGACACATCCTCTGGTGGTAAAGAAACGCTGCGAAAGA
This sequence comes from Chitinophagaceae bacterium, assembly GCA_040509495.1. GTDB lineage: Bacteria > Bacteroidota > Bacteroidia > Chitinophagales > Chitinophagaceae > Terrimonas_A. The sequence continues at coordinate 41,404 of JBEVKW010000172.1, forward strand.
TAACTTAGCCTCTCCGTCGGAGCGCTTGCTGCGTTTCGCCTGAGTACCGTTGTACACGAACTCTACACGGACACCACAAATATTTTATTGATCCCGAATTCGATCAGCAGGTAACCCGGAAACACCTGATCCATCAGGTGACATATCCCCTCGAACAACGCCTTACTTTTTTCAAGATAATTCAGAATAAGATGGCCGCCAGGTTGCAAACCAGCCTTACATTGTTCCAGGAATGCGGCAGACGAAACAAAACCGGGGACATTCCTTCCCATAAAAACATCGCAAACGATCAGAGGATACTGCTCTTGATTCTGCTGCATAAAGATTTGCGCATCGAGGCATACAAGTTCGACCCGGGTCAGGTCATGCGCAGGCATCAGCTCTGCTGCCAGGAGGAGGATATCATTGTCTATGTCAACCAGCGTATAGGCGGGATGGAATCCCATATCATTGAGGATATGAACGGCACTTGCAAGCCCCGTTCCCAGCACCAGCACATGATGAACACGTGCCAGCTCATGCCGGATCTTTCTGAACGCGCTGCGCAGCGGCCGGTAGCGCTTACCATCGGAATACCATGCATCCTCAGTACCAAGTTGCCATTGATTACGGTAGAGGTACAGATCTAATACCGGGTGAAGCGGACTTGATCGCTGTTCTATACAAACAGGGTATAAGAAACTGAGCAGCCGTTTATAAAAGGGAAGTTTCAACCGGGGGCACTTTTGGTAACTGAAACATGATGTTGAGAATTCACCCCGACCTGAACAGGTTAGTCAGCTATCTGACGTTCTTCCGCCACCGATACAGTAGCTGAAATTTGAAACAGATCCGGTTTATCTATGTCTCTGTCCCCAATATCAATGCCAAAGGCGCTTGCTGAAAAGTCCGTTGCATATACCTTGTATACCCGATTCATTACCGTGTGCCGCATAAGAATCCAGTAAGGCGCATGCTTCAACATTCAAACCATTTATTGATTTCCTAAGGAGCGGATAAGTGGAAAACGGTCGACGAAGATCCTTGTTCCGACAATCTAATTCCAATGTCGTTTAGTTAGCGGCCCTGAAGTAACGCGGCGGGCGCGGCGATACGCGGAGAGCGCAGCGAAAATACAAGATTTTCTATGGTTGTTTTCGCTGCGTACGCTGCGTATCGTCGCGTCCGCCGCGTTACTTCTACGCCAGGCAAACATTAAGCGGGGGATTTCCTGGAGGCCTCAGTCCGTCACAGGCGGATAAACCGAAGATGCAGTTGGCGCAATGTTCATCGTTTTCAAATCCCCCCGAAAAGAGCAATATACAATCTATCACAAAGCGTCTGAAAGATCCCGTCATTATCGATCTTAAAGCCGGGAATTATACGTTAGTGATCACTAAAAATTGAAATGGCTGCAATGGTAAAATATTTCCTACTCCTTCGTTTGCCGTTTGCCAGAGATCTTTGCTAAAAAGAAATCATCCCGGAAAACTCTTGCTGGTATTGATAAGCTCTTGCAACAACTTTCTTATCCACTGGCAAATGAGGACCTCGATACGATGAGGAGCCTCGCTGAAGCACTCGCGCATAAAGTGAACGCAAGCACCGAATGTACAGGCGAATGAATTGCAAGCAGAACGAGTTAGGCCAGTTGCTTCAAAAACTTTCCAGCGAATGCACACAGGCAACGGCAATGCTGAACCTGGATGATACGTTTCCTGAACTGAAAACAGTTGTTGATAATATGCACCAGCTCTTTCAACAAATCAGGAAAGCTTGTGAAGGCTCGTTCACCGCAGTTGCGTAGAAATACTGCATTGGCATGAATGAAGTAGCCTTTATATGACAGTGCAAAAGAAAGATACGATCTTGGTATGAATGGCGCTTATTGATTGAACTCGGTTTGAATGTTAATTTTACCTTTCAGGATCCGGGAAATGGGACAGTTCTCCGCCACCCGGATCAGCCGCAGCTCCAATTCCTTGTCCAAAATTTGAGGTATGGTGATCTTGCGGTCGATGCGCAGAACCATTACATCATTCTCTACCTCGTGCAACATATTGGCCTCTGCTGCGATTTCGGGGATCTCCAGGCCCTTGTGATCGATATACATCCGGAGTGTGGCCAGCGTACAGGATACAAGGGACGACAGTAACAGCGTGTAAGGATCAGGACCGATATCCTTTCCGCCAAGTTTCTCGGGTTCGTCTGTGATCAGTACACCATTTCGCCAGTGAATAACCGTTTTGAATTTTTCATTCCCGATCATTCCGTTGACCGGTTTCTCTAATATATATTTCATTGATGCCCGTCTTTTTCCCATACATCCGTGTATTCTGCGGGGTGGCGCCTGAACTGTGCGTTCACATACGGGCAAAGCGGTATGATCTTCAATTCTTTCTCCCGCGCATAACTCACCAGTTGTTGAAGCAATAATTTTGCAAAGCCACGCCCTTCAAACTCCGGTGATACTTCAGTGTGAAATACCGTCAGTCGGCCTTCACTAATAGCAATGTCCATTTTTCCGGCGTTGATGTTATCTGTAAAGAGTTGAACCTCGCCGTACACGCCCCCGTTTAAAACTACCGTTGTTGTCTCCATTATCCTTTCGCTTGAGTTTCGTCAACATGATATTGAATGGTCAATGCCCCGGACGGGCACCTGGCTACCTGGTCGATCAGCTCTTGTGTTGTTGCATTTTCCGGCCGTATCCAGGGGCGTGCCCTCGGGTCATACACCTGGGGTAGCGTCTTCACACAAACACCGGAATGAGTACATACTTTCGGTTTCCATAAGATAGTTATTTCCCCGTTATAATATTTGATTGTTTCCATATCGTGCTTCCTTTAAAAAAAATGACAGGCAAATTTCTGTCACGGAACTATAACAGGAAGATGATATTTCTCAGCAAAATCAGTAGATAAATGTCTACGTTATGGGCTGTAAAAACAAAGGCAGTTATTTCAGATGGTGCTGACGTTTGACACGGCTTAACGTGTCTTTATTCACACCGAGATAGGACGCGATGATATGCTGCGGAAAACGCACCAGAAGTTCAGGATAGCATTCGATAAAATCGGTATATCGCTTATCTGCGGTAGAACTGATCGCCGAGGTAAGCCGACGGTTGTTGGCCATCTGATTGCGCTCGTCCAGCTTCATTTTCATTTCACGGAAGGCCGGCACTTTATTCTGAAGTTCGATCGTCCATTCTTTGGTAATGCAAAGCAGTTCGCAGTGCTCCCAGGCTTCGATGTGATACTGGCTTGGCGTGAGCATTACAAAGCTTTCCCGGTCACCCATCCACCACTCTTCAACGCCGAGCCTGACAATGTGTTCGATACCCTTGTCATCCACTGAATACATCCGCATGGCACCTTTGACGATAAATGCAAAATACTTACAACGATTACCGGCCTGTAACAAAAATTGCCTCTTTCTTAATTTGGATGGCGTAAAAGCCTGCATGATCAATGCTTTTTCGTCTTCGGAAAGCGGGTCAGCACTGAATTTCTGCAGGTATTCAAAAAAAGCGTCGTACATATCAGCCTCGCGTATCATCTAATGATTAATTATTTTGAACGTTGGCAAATATACGATTTGACGAAGGTTTTTTCCGCCTGGCGCGCAATGGCAACCACCTAAGCATTGAAAATGTTCTGATTACGGCGTATCGACTTTCAACTTACAAGGCGGCTCGCAGCATTTGATAGACACTTGTCTACGTTTTTTTGCGACATACATCATCTTCCTGCTGTAGCAGGAATTTGACATTTGCTTTCTCAAAGCAGGTAAAGATCATCCTTAGGTCCAGGCAAGCTATTGTCTTTGAACGTCGTATTAATTCATCATTAACTATACAATTATCAGAACATGCCGAAAAATGTAAAAACAGGCCTTGAAGCCCTGCTTCGTCCGGAAGACAGTATCGTCGTATTGATCGATCATCAGCCATTCCAGTTCGCCAACCTGCACAGCCACGAGCCGACCATGATCATCAACGCGGTAACGGGATTAGCCAAAGCAGCGAAGGTATTCAGTGTGCCGACGATTCTGACCACCGTTCTTGAGGAGCGTGGCGGTTTCATCCTTAAACAGCTTCAGGATGTATTCCCCGACCAGAAACCGATCAACCGGACTTTTATCAATACCTGGCAGGATACGAATGTTACCAGCATTGTAGCGAACAGCGGCCGTAAGCAGCTTATCATCGCCGGTCTGTGGACGGATATCTGCGTAGCAATGCCCGCTATCCAGGCGGCCGGTGAAGGGTATGATGTATTCGTTGTGACCGATGCATGCGGATCAAGTTCTAAGGAAGCGCATGATATGTCGATACGCCGGATGGCGGCGCATGGCATCACACCGATCAACTGGCTGGCTGTTGCTTCAGAGTGGCAACGCGACCATGCGCGCAGTGCAACAGCAGCACCTTTTGCCGATGTGATCCTGGAACATGGAGGCGCAAGCGGTGTTTCATTTGCATGGGAATTACAGTTGCTGAACACGCCTGTTCCCGCAAAATAATTTCACACATCTCTTTCAGCAGGCTGGCGTAGTTTCCCGCAGATGAACGCAGATCGATGTGCAGATACGCAGATCATTTTCTAACACAAGAATAGGATCTGCGTTCATCACAGGGAGCCTACGCCCTCCCATCAAAAAACAAACACGACAACATGGAAATAGGTATAGACAGTTTCGCATCTGCAATGTACAGCAGCAATGAACTGAACAGCATCGATGCGATGGAGCAACTTCTCGATAGAATAGTTGCCGCGGATGAGGCGGGGCTGGATGTTTTTGGTATCGGGGAACATCATAAAAAAGAGTTCCTGGATTCTGCTCCCGCAGTGATACTGGCGGCCGCTGCAGCGCGTACTAAAAAGATCCGGCTGATGAGTGCGGTGACAGTATTGAGCACGTCCGATCCTGTGCGGTTGTTCCAACAGTTCGCCACACTGGATATCATTTCCAAAGGACGCGCGGAGATCATTGCCGGCCGTGGTTCTGCAACAGAAGCATTTCCCCTGTTCGGATATAACCTGGCTGATTACGACGCTCTGTTCAGCGAAAAATTAAAACTGCTACTGCAGATCCGCGAAGAGGAGTTCGTTACCTGGTCAGGCAGGTTCAGACCCGAATTAAAAAATCAACCGGTCTACCCGCGCCCTGTACAGAAGAAATTGCCGGTATGGGTAGGCGTAGGCGGAACACCGGAATCATTCGTTCGCGCGGGTAAACTGGGCCTTCCGCTGATGGTGGCCGTTATCGGAGGACAAACAGAGAGCTTCAGGCCACTGGTCGACCTTTACAGAAAAACGGGTCAGGAAGCCGGATTCAAACCGGAGGAATTGAAGGTAGGATTGCATTCGCCGGGTTATGTAGGTGAAACCGATCAATCAGCGATCGCTGATTATTTTCCAGGCTATATAGAATCATGGACTAAAATTGGCCGTGAACGCGGCTGGCCACCCGTCACCAAGGCTCAGTTCGATGCAGGGGTCGCTCCGAAAGGTGTGCTCGTCGTTGGTGGTCCGGAAACAGTAGCTGAAAAATTAATGAGACACAGCAAGTCGCTCGGGGGCGTCGACCTGTTTTCATTTCAAATGGATATTGCCGGTCTTACACACCAACAGCTAACACGGTCTATAGAACTGATCGGGTCAAAATTGATCCCGCTGGTAAAACAGCCTCGTTAAGATGTACCCGGACTTCCTCAGATAGGTGACCATCGAACTCCATCACAATTTTTAAACAACATTGAATCTGTCATGAAAAAGAGAAGTAGTTTTTCCACCCGGGGAAAACGAGAGGATATCGGCGACCTGGAAATTTACAGGATGATGCCGAACAGGTATGCGGATGCCGTTGGGCCCTTTGTTTTTTTAGATCATATTGCCCCAAGGATCCGGACAACGATCAACAAAGAAGGCACCGGGGCGCATCCGCACCGTGGTATGGCAACATTGACTTATATCCTTCATGGCGAAGCCGAACATTTTGACAGCACCGGGAATTATGCACTCGTTCATTCCGGCGGCGTTCAATGGATGAATGCGGGTAACGGGATCATTCACGATGAAACACTGAACTATGATACCCAAACGGATTCGAAACTGATCCATGTGCTGCAATTCTGGATCAACCTGCCTGCAAAGATCAAAGCCGGAAAGCCGTCTTACCTGGCTATTGAAGGCACTGACATTCCTGTGAAGACACTGGCGGATGAAAAAGGATGGATCAAAATAATCGCGGGTTCATACGATGAAGTACATGCGGTGATACCAACTTATTCGCAGCAATTCCTTTATCATATCCATCTGGTACCGGGCGCAAATTTCGGGATCGAATTTGCCGACAAAACAGAGGTTGCCGCTTTTCTTCCCACTTTACCAGCCATCATCAATGATGAAACATTCTATGCGGGTGATTTCATCGAATACGACAGAAGTGCAGGGACGATCGAACTGCGGAATGAGAACACGGAGGCTTGTGACTTTATATTATTCGGTGGCGAACCCTATCGGGAGCCGATCTACGCTGAAGGGCCTTTCGTCATGAACTCGATGCTGGAGATCGCAGATGCCTATCGTGGTTTTTTCAATGGCGATTACGGTAAAATAGTGTATGAACAGCAAAGAGCTAAGAATGCAGCGCTGATTGAACAGGATATGAATAGACAGGACTCACCTTGAAAAAACAGGCAACGGTGTCCGCTACCAGGTGACAAATTGGACATGATGCCATTTGTCGCGGACACCGGCAATGATCTTTGTGCTCTACGCGATCTTTCCCGGCTTGACCGCATGACCGGCGTACAGCATATTCATATCCGTGTCTTCTACCAGGCAAAAATTTCTACCAAGGTCCGCGAACGTCCATTCGCCTTTGGCCCGTTTTCTAAGGTATTTGAGCATCACCGGAACGGAGATATTGGGTTTCGAACCGGTATGCTCTTTCCATTGCATACCTGCTTTTGTAAGGAGATGGCGGATCTCGCCTGGTTTGATGAACATTTTCCATACATGCAGACCGGCTGGCATAAAGGCCCAGCGTTTCCATTCCTGCCATATCTTGATCGCAACCAGTTTACTTACCAACGTGCGATTGATCGTATCATAAATAAAAACGCCGCCAGGCTTCAACACCCGCGAGATCTCCATGATCACTTTAGGAAGATCGCGGACATGCTCCAGCACATCGCAGCAGAAAACAACATCAAAAGAAGCGTCGGCAAAGGGGATGTCTTCGCCTGAAGCCACCCGATAAGCGATGCTCAACCCTTGTGACGCAGCATGACTGCGGGCTGTATGTACAGATTCATCTGCCGGGTCGATCCCGGATGTGTCAAAGCCCATTCCGGCGATCTCTTCCGTCAGGATCCCACCGCCGCTTCCAACTTCCAACGCAGACTTACCTTTCGGATCAATGCCAAGCCGGTGCAATACCCGCTCCGCGTAGCCAACTCTCCAGGGATTCACCGAAGTTTTCAGGATATGCAGCACATCGTCTTCGTTCCACCAGATATCGCCTTGCTCCCTGTATACCTGGTTATTGATCTGGCCGTATATTTCAATGGGTGTCTTTTCCATGATTTATTTTGATGACTGATTATTTGATGGATTGATAAAGAAAAAATTAGTTGGCCACCGCAACAAGTCCGTACTGACGCATGATGTCTTTTAATCTTGCCATATCCGGTGGACCACCAGCGCGTAGAACACTGAGCAGGTCTTTAAAATAATTAGCGGTGAAAACGCCGGGATTGGCGAACGCGAGTATCTCCACTGTTTCACTGGACTCATTGGTGAAACTGTGTATACGCCCCCGTTTGATGAAATGATGATCGCCGGGTTGTAACTGGATCGTAACATCATCAACAGTGAGAGTAAGTGTTCCTTTCAGACCGTAGATGGTTTCATCAAAGTTATCATGATAGTGCGCTGACGGCACCTTGGCATGGGGATGGATAACGACCCTGAACATCGTGAATTGTCCGTTCGTATCCATAGCATCCAGGCAAAAATGGATCTCAAGGCCATTGCCCAGATCGATCACTTCAGTTGGTTTCATACTGGTGGTTTAGTGAAGCAAAAGAAAGAGAAAACCTCTCACAAGATCTTGACGCGCGTCAAGAAATATTACAAATGCATGTTTCTTTTCCGGATCCTGCTCAGCGTTTCCGGAGATACGCCAAGATAGCTGGCTATATGATATTGAGGCAGCCGGTTGATCCAATGTGGATTTTCCTTCAGTATGCGACGGTATTTTTCATCCGGCGTTTCGTTGGTCATATTGCTCAGCAGATTCTTCAGCCAGGCGACGGTGCGTCCACGATTCTTGATCTGGTACATGGCATAGTCAGGTATGGTCCGGGTGGCATACTCCCAGTTTTTCCTGCTCAGGTAGATCAATGTACAATTCTCCACGGCCTGCATACTCATGGTGGATGGAGTGCGGTAAATAAAGCTGTCCATTTCGCCGCACCACCACCCTTCTTCGGCAAAGAAAATATTGCGTTCATCTCCGCCCGGAGAAATATGATACTGGCGCAAACAACCGCTTAGTACAAAACCAACGCGGTTCACCACACTGCCTTGCGCAAAGAATAACTCATTCCTGGAAAGAGAAAAATTTTCGAACAGGGAAAGTAACTCCCTAAAAGCTTCATCAGGAAAATGATGTCTGTCGCGAAGGGTTTGAAGAAGTAAATCTGTATTCATGATCGGCGGATAGAAACGTTGCGCAAATATTTATTGCAGGAGCGGGAAGATACTGATTTCTATGCCCGGTAAAATATGAATTGAAATGGCTTTATGACCAGTGTGCAGGCTGCGGGCATAATGAGGGGGCAAACCCGGTGCTGCATACCTCAGCAAGCGCGGCCTGTTTCAGATAAGGTGTCATCAATCTGATAAGCGCCGCCTGCAGTAAAATTTCAGCTGGTTGAAAAAAAATCCTTTTTGATCCCCAGCTTTTTGATCTTGGAAGCGAGCGTTGTTGGTGGCACACCCAGTATTTCTGCTGCTCCGCCTGAGCCACGGATACGGCCATTGCATTTACGGAGCACCCTTAATATGTGTTCACGTTCATTTTCCTCGATCGTCCGGTCATGTTCAGCCTGGGTGGTGGCTGGAATGCTGTTTATTGCCGATGGAAGAACGATGCCGGATATCTCCGTTCCTTTTGTTGTCAATACACTTCGCTCGATTACATTTTCCAGTTCCCTGATGTTCCCGGGCCATGTGTAGTTCTGAAGCGAATGAAGTGCATCCCCCGTCAACCGTACTATCTTTTTTTGATTTTGCTCAGCATACAGTTTTAAAAAATGATTGGCCAGTAAAGGGATGTCTTCCTGGCGTTCGCGCAGTGCGGGGAGATGAATGGGGAATACATTCAGCCGGTAGTATAGGTCGAGTCGAAAGCGTCCTTCAGCCACTTCCTTTTCAAGATTCCTGTTCGTGGCCGCTACGACCCTGGCATTGATACGGATGGTTTCTTTACCTCCCACCCGCTCGATCTCTTTTTGCTGCAGTACGCGCAACAGCCGCGATTGCATTTCCAGCGGCATTTCTCCTATTTCGTCAAGGAATATTGTCCCATTCCCAGCCTGTTCGAATTTGCCGATGCGTCGTTCGGTGGCACCTGTAAAAGCGCCTTTTTCATGACCGAACAATTCCGACTCGATCAGTGAAGAGGGTAATGCGCCGCAGTTGACCTTCACCAATGGACCATTCTTGCGGTGGGAAAGCCGGTGAATGTTGTCTGCAATGCTTTCCTTTCCGGTACCACTTTCCCCGGTGATCAGCACTGATGTTTCAGCAGAAGCCACCTGCATAAGAAGGTCGAACACCTGCATGATCGGCGCACTTGTTCCTACTATGCCGGCCAGCCGGGCAACAGGGACATTGTCTTTTTCCGCGTTTGATGCAACCACCGGCTCTATGGAAGGATTATCCATGCTTTGGACGATCGTCAGCAGGCTATAGCGAAGCCGTTCACAAAGATCGACATGGTCGGGATCGAAGCCTGCCGGTTGCCGGCTGAAAAAACTGAAATAGAAAACGCTGCCATCAGTCGCCTCCCAAATGGGCACCACCAGGTTACTTCTCATGCCGTAATGGTGCTTAATGGCTTCTTTCATTCCGGATGACTGTGTGGCCTTCTCGAAAGCTGCGTTCGTGTACAGGGTTACATTTGCTTCAGGGGAAACCTGTTCAAGCCGCTGCCTGAGTTCATGTGTCTTTAGCTTCGTTGCCAATTGAAACTCTTCCACACCGATCACATTGTATTGATCGTATCCTGTTCGTAAAAATGCGGTGAGTTCATTCAGGTCATTGCGGGCGGTCTTTCGCACTGCCACTGCCAGGTCGTACGGAATCAATGGCTGCAAGGCCTGCACCAGCTTCAGCATTTTGGTCGGATGATCGCCATCAGATTTTTTCAGCGCCAGCAGTTGTCGCTGAAAAAATGTTTCTTTCCGCAAACCTGATTCCCTGCCGTACTCCTGGTGATAAGCCGCGATCTCCATTGTTACCAGCAGATCCCTTTCCCTGAATGGTTTGATCAGGAAGCCGAATGGATGTGTTGCTTTAGCTTCATTCAAAATATCTTCATTCGAATTGGCTGATAAGTAAATAAACCCGATCTGTTCCTTTTTCAGGTATCTCGCAAGATCGATCCCTGTTTCTTTTCCTGAAAGAAATATATCTACCAATACCAGGGCGGGTCTTTCCTTTGAGATCAGTTCAATAGCTTCACGAACAGAGCGGGCTACGGGCTGCACTTCATAACCGGCTTTGTTCAACATCAACCGCAAATGATTTGCTTCGACGAACTGATCTTCTACAATTAAAATTTTATGTGGCGTGTCCATTTGATTAGGGTAATGGGAAGTTTATTTCTATTTTCAATCCATTCTCGTTCGAGATCCCGAGATGACCTTTTATATCTTCACTTAATCCGCGGATGAGGCTCAATCCCAGTGAAGCATTCTTTTGAAGCGCCCCGGAATTTGCAAAACCGATACCATTGTCGCGGATGATCAACCTGAAATAACCTGGTTCGGCCTGCTTGAATGACAGGTTGATCTCTCCTTCGCTCCTGCCGGAGAATGCATATTTGAACGAATTGGTTACGGCTTCATTAACGATCAAACCAAGCGGAATAGAAAGTGAAAGCGGGAAGTTCACTTTTTCTACATCGAGAATAAACCGGACAGGGATGGATTTATCCAGGGAGTCTTGCAGGTAATCAGTCAACTCCCTGAAATAATCCGCCATATTGGTGAACGACAGGTTTTCGGATTGATACAATTTCTGGTGAATGATCGACATGGCCTGAACCCTGTGCTGGCTCTCGCTGATCGCATCGAGTGCTTCCTTTCCTTTGATATATTCTGCCTGGCTGGCAAGCAGACCTACTACCATGTGTAAATTATTTTTAACGCGGTGATGTATTTCGCGCATCAGCCAGTCCTTTTCTTTAACGAGTGTATTAAGCGCCTCATTTTTTTCTTCTATCAATTGTTGTTGTTTCAGCAATGCAGCATTCGCCTTTTTTTTGAGGTTGTATGCATATAAAAGCAAACCGGCGATCATCAGGATAAGCGCAGCACCTACCAGTGTTATTTTTTCGCGTGTATCAGCCTGATGAAGATGATCCTCCTGGATCTCAGCAGCTCTTTGTAATGACTGGATATTTTTTTCCTTTTTTGCCGTTTCATACTGAACATTGAAGTATTCGATCTGCCTGCTCTTTCTTTCGGTAAGCAATGAATCTTTGATGATCTTATACCGTTGAAAGTGTTTGATCGCACTTAAAAGATCTCCTGTAGCTGAATCGACCCTGAACTGCAGCAAGGAATACTGGGCGGCATAATCTGCCCGGTTAAGTTTTTGAGCAACCGCTCTGAACGAGCCTGCATATTGCACAGCCTTCAGGTTCTGCTGTGTTGCAACATAATACGGAATGAGCGCCGTATATATCAGCGCGTACACTTCCGGATCAAATCCTTTGCGTTCTGCCACTTTCTCCAGGAAAGCGATCTGTGGCGCGGCCTGTTCATATTCTTTCAGCTCGAGGTACGCAGGAATGAGGATCCAGGCGAACTGTATCTTGAAATTGTCCCGTATAGCCGGATATCGCTTAAAGATCGTGTGTAAGAAATCCAATGCCTGCCGGGCCCTGCCGGTTTTCACCAGTTGTTCAGATATACTGCTGGCAATATTGGCAATGTAATTCTTATCATCGAACCTGATGGCGATCTGAAGGGCTTTATCGAAATAAGCACTCGACTTTGCTGTATCACCAAGTTCAAAATAAGAAGAGCCCAGCCTGTTATAGTAAGTACACATCGACAGACTTGTATCTCCCAATGCTTCCGCTGTCTGAATGGCTTTTAATCCATACTCCACCCCACGCTCATAGTCGCCCATTGCAACATGGAGTGAACCGAGCAGATCATACACGCTCATCAACCGGGGATATTTTATTTCCTGGTAAAGAGCCAGCGACTCCTGCAATGCCATGCGCGCTGCCGGCAAACGGTTGGTAATATAAAGCAGGTCTCCCTCCTCCCGCAAGCAGTCGGCCAGGCGCATCTTGTTCCCTGCCTGCCTGAACGCCTTCGCTGCACTGTCAAGATAGCTGATGCGCAGAAGGAAATAATCCATCATGGCATCTCCCGGTTCAGGCTGACCGGCATTGGTTGTTATCGACCAGAGCGACACATAAGTTTCTCCGAGTTCATCATAAGCTGACAGGCTTTTAAATATTCTTACTGCATCATCTGCTGCAAGCTTCGCCTGTTGATACTGATGATTGATCTCCGCAATATGAGCAAGCTGAAAACTGCTTTTACCTTCACCGGCCTTGTAGCGCAGTTGCCTGCTGTATTCCTGTGCCTGGCTGGCCAGTGTAAAGGCTGAGTCGACCCGCGCAGAAGGCTGACCTATTCCGTTCACCAGCCATGCTGCCCATTGTAATTGCAGGTCTACCTGTTCTGCTGAAGGCTTTTTTGTGCGCAGTACCGCCAGCCTCGACCTCGCTTCTTGCTCGCTAAAGCCAGGCTTCTGTGAAAGCCCTGGCAAGGCAAGCCAGCAACACAATATGAACACAAGCCGTAAGCGCATAATTTTTACTAAGCTATTCTTTTTATACTAATCTCCTGCCAGGAAGTATTTCCCGCATTGCCACAAGATTCCGTTACCGGTACCGGCGTGGCAGAGAAGGGCGTGTTATTGTTGTATGAGGGCGCAGGGGTCCTGCAATCCAGGGGTTCATTATCACTATCCTTTTTTTAAGGAATGATCTTTTTTACCACGCACAGACCCCTGTATACAGGGCCCGTATAAGAACCTGCATGGCGTTTCTGCGACGAAAGCTCGTTGCCCGTTTCGTTCAACGACGATATATCGTCGGAGAACCGCCACCTGTATCGCTCATTGCTCCTGATTATCAATCATGGTTGTTATGGAATGAGATTCGTACCTGTTCTTGCATCAACCAATGTTATGACCCAACCGATCACTTCCAAAACCATACTGTTCATTACCGGTGCGTTTATCAGTCACCATTGCTGGGATAATTGGATCAGGTACTTCCAGGAGAAGGGTTACCACGCTGTGGCGATACCCTGGCCGCAAAAAGATGCGCCGGCTGCGGTATTGCGTCATCGTCATCCGGATGCGGATGTGGCGGCCATCCGCCTCGCACAATTGACCAGCTTTTATCATGATGCGGCTTTGTCTCTACCGGAAAAACCCATCATTATCGGCCATTCTCTTGGCGGACTCATTGCCCAGCTGCTATTACAACAGGGCGTGGCTGATGCCGCTGTCGCCATTCATTCCGTACCGCCGCAGGGTGTGTTCAGTTTTAGTCTTCCCTTTCTTATTGCCGGCTGGGGTCCGCTTGGATATTTTACTGATGCCAGGCAAACCTTCCTGATGAGTTTTAAGCAATGGAAATATGCATTCGTTAATGGACTGCCAGTCCAGGTGCAGCAGGAAAGCTATGAATCAGCTATCCCGGAATCAAAACGGGTTGTACGTGATACGATCACCCGCGCGGCAAGGGTCGACTTTACACGACCGCACCGCCCACTCCTTTTCCTGGCCGGTTCAAAGGATCATGCGATTCCTTCTTCACTCAATTATAAAAACTACCGTCGTTATACAGATCAACAGTCACACACCTCTTTTAAATTATTTGAAGGACGTACACACTATGTTTTAAACCAGGAAGAATGGCCGGAGACCGCGGAATATATTCTGAGCTGGCTTTCCGGTATACAATGATCGATCCTTCATTTGCCTGCATCGACTGTCTGAAACCGGCATCCCGGTTATGAACACGGGCACTCATCACCGCCGCGCTTATTTAATCAATAACCATCAAAATACTCAACATGAAAAAGCAGCTCTTTTTTAACTTATCAACCCTGCTGGCAATTTTATTGTCAGCAACAGGCATGGCGCAAAAGCCTTCACCCGAATTATTATCACCCGTCAATCACACGCTTGTATTGATCGACTTCGAGGGACAGATGGGATTTGCCACGCATAACATCGATATCGCTCAGTTGAGAAATAACGCGGCGATAATCAGCGGTGCATCAAAGATCTTCCAGGTACCAACTGTTGTGACCACCGTTGCCGAACGATCTTTCAGCGGTCCTGTATTCCCGGAGATCCTCGAATTCTATCCTGTTGCATCCTCGGGGTATATCGACCGCACGACGATGAATACCTGGGAAGACGAGAAAGCCTGGAAAGCAATCACCGGAAAAGGAAAGAAGAAGATTGTTCTCGCAGGTTTATGGACAAGCGTATGTATCGTTGGACCCGCACTATCAGCGAAAGCAGAAGGTTATGATGTGTATGTGATTGCAGATGCCTGCGGGGATATCAGCGTAGAAGCGCATGAAACAGCAATGGACAGGATGAAACAGGCAGGCATCAAACCGATCACGTCCATGCAGTATTTACTGGAACTGCAGCGTGACTGGTCAAGAACGGCCACGTATGCACCGGTCAACGAGCTGATCAAAAAATACGGTGGTGCCTATGGCATTGGTGTGCAGTATGCGCAGGATATGCTAAAGCATTAATGATTATCAACCTCAATAGACTAAATAAGGATGAAAAATATATTTACCAGCTATATTCATCGGTTCTGCTGCACCATTGCGGTGGCTGTATCAATGGTATCAATGGCTGCAAATGCGCAGACCGGAAAGCCGGGGGTAAAAAATATAGTGATCGTTCATGGGGCTTTTGCGGATGCTTCCGGTTGGGAAGCCGTGTATCACCTGCTAAAAAACCCATTGTTGCTACCGAAGACAAAAGCATTGACCCTGATCTTGAACGACGGATGTACAAACGTACTGGTTCCATTGTAAGTGAGATCAAAGGCAGTCATGCCATCTATATTTCACAGCCAGCTGCTGTAGCGGCAGTGATTGAAAGGGCCGCAAACGGTCTGAACAAATGAACGCCATCGGCACTTAATACATCTTCCATCTTCAACATTCAACAATCAGCTACGCATTTAAAAATTTATTATGAAACAATTTCAACTACCAACTTCCCCAACCAGGAATTTATCAGCCGTAATCCTGTCTGCTTTGCTCTTAACGCTTCTTCCATTTTTTGCCTGCAAGAGTGATCCAACACCGCCCGGCAATAAGGAGAATACCGCTGCAAGCAGCCATAATGTATCCATTTCCGCACCCGCCCCACCACCAGCTGGCTTCAGTCACAAATATGAAACTGTCAACGGCATAAAGATCCATTATGTAACAGGTGGAACAGGAGAGCCATTGGTGCTGTTCCATGGGTTTGGACAGAACTGGTATATGTGGAACAGGATAATGCCAGCATTGGGAAAACATTTTACCATCATCGCGCCAGACCTTCCCGGAGTAGGAGAATCTGATAAACCGGCAAATGGCTATGATAAAAAATCAATGGCGGCAGTGATGCACGGATTTATCAAGCAACTCGGTTTCTCCGATATCAATCTCGCTGGTCATGATATCGGCTTAATGGTGGCGTATGCATATGCGGCTCAGTTCCCGCAGGAAGTTAAAAAACTGGCGCTGATGGATGCATTACTGCCGGGCGTTGAACCCGTGTGGTCTGACGTAAAAGGAAAAGCATGGTGGTTTGGCTTCTTTGCCTGGCCTGCATCAGGAGAGATCGTCGCAGGAAAGGAAAGGGCATTCTTAACAAATTTCTGGCCGCAGGTTGGGCATGTAAAAGATCCGTTCACCAACATAGAAACAGATGAATTTATAAGGGCATACGCCGTCCCCGGGGCTACAACGGGAAGCTTTCACTGGTTCGGTGGATTTGAACAGGATGCAACAGACAATAAAGTTTTTATGCAAACAAAATTAAAGATGCCTTTGCTTGCCATGGGAGGAGAACACTATGCCGCTGCATTCCTTACCGAACACTGCAAACTTGTTGCAGAAAATGTCAGTTCCTCCAATATAAAGGGGGCCGGACATTGGTTAGTGCAGGAAAATACTGCACAGGTGGAAAAAGATCTGCTTGACTTTTTTGGACATTGATCTGTCGGGTCAGCACATACGGTTTCCGCAGTGAAGGCAGGGAAGGAAATGTGAAGAGTTGAACTGTCCTTCGCTTTTAATCGACGGGTTAACAGGATCTGCATGATCTGCGGGAACCTTCTGTGTCAAAATCAAAAACAATGAAAGCTCTTTCACTGGTCATTTTTGTTTTATCATTCTGTGAAGCCAGGTCGCAACAGCTGCCCTCTTTCCGGCAGCTACGGTACGAGGAAGATTATTCCTCTTTAAGGAACGATACCAGCCATCGCCGGCACCCGTCAATAAAGTACCTGTCCCTTTCCAGGAACGGCAACACGTGGTTAAGCATGGGAGGAGACATCAGGTACCAGTATCAATGGTTCAGAAATGAGAACTGGGGCAAGGCGATCGCGGATAAAGATGGTTTTTTGCTGACGCGTTATCTCGTACACTCGGACCTTCACCTTGGGGCAAAAACCAGGTTCTTTGTGCAATTGCAGAGCAGTCTTGCCAATGGGAAAGAGACATCGCCTTCACCGGTTGAAGAAAATCAGCTTGATCTTCACCAGGCTTTTGCTGACGTGGTGTTCGTCAGGCGTGGCGTCACCGGGTTGACCTTGCGGGTCGGCCGCCAGGAACTTCTGTACGGATCGCAGCGGTTGATATCTGTCCGTGACGGCCCCAACAACCGTCAGTCATTCGATGCCGCCAGGATGATCTTCAGCGACGGGTATGGTACGGCAGACCTGTTCTTCTCTCATTTTGTCCGTTCAAAACAACGGATCTTCGATGATGGTTTCAATAATAATGTCAAGCTCTGGGGCGCTTATCTTGTAAGGAACAAAGTACCGCTGGTAAGAAATGCGGACCTCTATTATCTGGGGCTTCACAAAAGCAATGCAGTATTTGCAGACGGTATTGGCCGCGAACTGCGTCACTCCATTGGCAGCAGGTTATGGAACACTTCTTCCGGAGCCCGCTACGATGTGGAAGGGCTGTACCAGTTTGGAGATCTTGCAGGTAAAGCTATCAGCGCATGGACGATCTCTGTCAATGCCGGATACAAATTCAACTCATGGAAATGCAGGCCCGAGCTTGCCATAAAAACCGAACTGATCAGTGGCGACGCCATTTCCGGCGATGGCCACCTGAATACCTTTAATCCCTTATTTCCAAGAGGTGGTTATTTCGGCCTGGTATCATTGATCGGCCCTTCCAATCTGTTCGATATTCATCCTTCCATTGCATTGAATATCTCACCGGCTACCACCTGGAACTTCGATTGCGATCTGTTCTGGCGATACAGCCGCCAGGATGGAATATACCAGCCTAATGTTGCGCTTATCTATGACGGTAGCGCCAGTAAGAGCTTATCGATCGGACGGCAGTATTCCACGGACATTGTGTATACGCCAAACCGTTTTCTTTATTTGCGTGGAGAATTTACTTTCTTTAAAGCTGGTCAATTTCTGAGAGAGGCCGGCCCCGGCAAAAATATTCTGTTCGCCGCCGCTACGATCCAATACAGGTTTTAGTGCGCAGGAAAGGGCCGGACTGCTTAAAGTCCTTGCTTTTTTTACGCGGGTGCGTTTGAAGGACCATGATCAATTCGCCCTATCCTGCCACTACAAGCCTGGTTGTTGACGCTTTGAAAAGCGATGAACAATGGTGTCGCTTACTTTAAAAGCCCTTCGAGGCCAAAGGCCTTCAATGCGTTTGCAGCTTCGAGCTGTACAGCGTCATTGGCCCGCTTAACGATCTCGCCGGTGGAAGGGTCGACAGTTGTTCTCAATGGCCTTTGTCCTTTCGGCAGATTGATCAGGTTCACCACGGCATCTGCCACGTCCTGCGGATCCGGCTTTACTGTTTCAATCATCTGGCCAATGGCGGCAAACATCTTATCAGGATATTCCGCGATCGCCTGGTACCCGTCAGCAACTGATGCGTCAGCACCAAACTGAACTTTCTGGGACATTTCGGTAGGAAAAGTTCCGGGCTGAATAATGGCAACGTCCACCCCTAATGGTCGTAGTTCATAGTGCAAACCTTCACTTAATCCTTCCAAACCAAACTTTGAAGCACTGTATACCGCCGAGAAAGGAAAAGAGAAGGTTCCGAATCCACTTGAAATATTAATGATCAACCCCTCTGATTGTTTACGCATAGAAGGTAAAGCCAATTTCATCAAGCGCCAGGGCGCGAATACATTCACATCAAATACCCGCTGGACGTCTGCAACGGTTGCGCTTTCTGTTACACCGAACATTGCGACACCGGCATTATTCACCAGCACATCGATCCTGCCTTCCTCCGCAATAATGGTATCAATGGCGTTTTTCACACTTGCCTCGTCTGTCAGTGACAGATCCACAACCGTTATATTTTCTACCTGTGCCAGCGCATTTGCTTTATCTGCATTTTTCCGCTGAGTATCTCTCATGCCAGCATAAACCTTATGCCCCAAACCCGCAACGGACTTTGCAATAAGCCACCCAAACCCACTGTTTGTTCCTGTGATCAATACAATTTTTTTGCTCATTTTTTTTCATTTAAAATAATGATGCAAAGTTTTGGATTTGAAACACGAAAACATTTACCATTTGGTAAAATGCGGTCTTACCGGATATTTTTTCTTATTCTGCTCAATGATTGTTGTGTAATGCCAAGGTATGAAGCGATATGAGAAAGCGGGATCCGGTTGAGAAGACCGGGAAATTGTTCAATGAATGACAAATAACGGGTGGTTGCATCTTCCGAAACCAGGGGACTTCTTCGTTCGATCGTTTTCAATAAACAATTCTTTAATATCAGGTTGGTAATATTGCCCCAGCCAACAATTGTATTTCCGATCTCGTCCCAGTCTTTCTTTGAAAATACAAGCAATTTACAGTCAGTAACGGCCTGTATGTATTCGGAAGCCGCCACTTGCGACTCAAACTTTTGATAGTCGGAAACAAAATTATTCTCATCAATAAAAAAATGAGTGATCTCTTCCCCTTTATTGTTGTAATAGCAGAAACGGACAACACCCTCCAGGATAAATCCAACCTGCCTGGGGATCTTTCCGGCTTCCGAAAAATAGTCGTCCTTATGAAGCGTGAGCTCTTTTGCTTTGCTCAGAATGAGGTCTGTCTGTTGCTTGTTGAGGTTACCAAACTGTAATATATAATCGAGGAACTCTTTCATACGGTAAATTTCGCTTTTATTGCGTGCAATCATTTACCATTTGGTAAAAAATCAGTAAGCCAGGCCGGGAGTAATACTGACAACACTCCGGCTGATTCCTGAAATGTTCACTATTTTGATCCAACCAGTGCAAACATATCCGGATATTTGACCGCATACCTGATATCAATTTCCTGGTCCGGCCGGTATAATCGGCTTTCATCCCTGATCGCCTGCTGTACGCGCTCTCCAGCCGCATCATACTCGATGACTGCATACGTGCGTGAAACAGACTTGGTCCGGCGTTCCTCGATTCTTACAACCCTGGCTTTCGAATAGCCAACTTCATCTGACGCCAGGATCTTTTCCACCCGTTTGTCAGACAACACGTGCAGTTCAATGAAACCGGCGACCAGGGCTACAACCCAGGCCGGATAAACGATAAAAAAAATAGCATGCCCCGCTGTTCCTATTGCGGAAGGCCGCCCACTGTTTTTATTTTTAAAAGTAAGGTGCACGACGATCAGTGGATATAAAAAACATAACCATCCAAATATGATCGGAAGATAACTGAATGCTTCTATCCAGAACCTGTCTTTGTATCCATAGAAGTAATAAATCGAAGAACCGGCACATATCAATAAGCCAGCAACCAGCAGAAAAACCAGCGCGTGTTTTACCCGTTGCATTGGAGAACTACGTTTCATCAAAGAAAGATAGTTCAAAAAATATCAACCTTCCATTTAATACGCCCTGGTTCAGGATTCTTCCCGCCACATCAAATTGCCATGGCCATATCAATTTCAATCCTCCCCTATGGCACCTTTGTAACCCTCAATACGTCCAGCATCACCTGGTTGACATCGATATTCATATTTTCATTTGCAGTCCTGTATTCCAGCAGGATCGTATGTTCTCCAGCGGCAAGTGCTGCTGTAAGGCCACTACTCCATCCCCAGTCACTCCATTCGTCTTTACCACGTTGCGGGAACACGATAGCCGAGATTGGTTGTCCATCCACTACCAGTGTTCGCACCGCGCATTTATTATCCGTATTCACGGGGCCATTCCCATTTGCATACCGGAAATCTATCCTGTAGTTGCCAGGCGCGTCCACTTTAATGGAAAAATGCATAGCAGCATTAACGGCAATCGCTGATTCAACAAAACCTTTTCCCGAAAATCCGGCATACCGGTAAGTTGCGGCGGGCAACTGTTCCTCTGTTTCATACAACTGGCGGAAAGAGTTCCCCGGCCAATCAAACGGCTCGCTGGCGAATGACTCGAGACCGTTCTTATCGATGGCGATCACCTGGTATTCCTTCATTGCATCCGGCATTACTTTTACGCTGTTGGATGTTGTTTCGGTCAGCAGAAAACCATTTACAAGCACTTTATATTTCACGGCACCGGCGATTTTCTTCCAGCCTAACTGATGATCTTTATAGTTCAATACCGGTGTGGCGGGAGTAAACTCCACCCCTCGGTGATGAACACCCCTTGCTTCTGCCATCTCGTTTTTCAAAACGATCTGTATAGTATGCCTGCCTTCCAGGCTCGCCGGAAATGCTGCTTCCACTGCTTTCGCTCCATCGATCAGCACCGCATCGATTTCGGTTCCATAACCCAGCAGGGAAATATCCAGTATGGCATTGCGGTAACGGAAGTTCTCCAGTCTTCGCTCTCCCTGCAACGCCTTTGGCACAAAGGGCTGGAATACCAACCGGTCTTCTTTAAACCGTATGCCAAACAGTACATGATGTACGATGCTGATATTTCCTGCAAGACTCCACAACATATTGCTGGAATTGATCTGCGTACCCGCGTAATCACCATTAGCGGCAACGAAGTTCTCTTTGTTGGTGACGAATAATGCCGCGGGACGATAGATCGCTGAAATGCTTTCCATCACCGATCGCTCATTCTTTGCCAGCGCACCTGCCCAAAGCCAGTACGATTGAACAAAAGGCCAGATGCCATTATTGTGGTAAGGAGGAATGCCGGGGATCTGCGGATAAATGCACGTAACCCCATAAGGCGTAATCGGCATAGAGCTCACCAACTGCTTCGCCCGATCTTCACCGGCAATGCCGAAGATCACACAGAGCGCGGCGCCAAGGGCTTCTGTCCGCGGTGAGACGATCTTATGACTTCGGCCATATAGATATTGCGCATAATTACCTGCAGCCGGCATCCATAATTTTTCATTGATGGACGTTTTAATGCGGGAGGCATTTTTTTCAAATGTATCAACGCCAGCCTGATCACTCAACAGTGCGGCCATCGATGCGGCCACGGTGTTTGCCTGGAAATGAACGGCATTGGTGCCGAGGTTTTCCGATTCAAAAATATCAGCGGGTTGCATCCAAAGCGGGTAGGTTTGTTCGCGCCAGTCGAGAAAGGAAGATTCACCCTTTACCAATCCCGTCTCAGCATCATACACCGTTTGCATGTCTGCGTAAATAGAATTCCTGATCACTTCATACGCATCCTTCAGCCAGTTCTTATCACCTGTCACCTTATAGATCTCCCATGCAGCCACCGCCCAGATCATGCGATCGGTACTTACGGGCCAGGCACCGCCGGTTCCCGTATCCTGGATGATCTTTTTCTTTTTATCGACCTTTCTCATTAGGCTGTATTGCGCTGCGCGCGGTTGCAAATGTGCGATCGACAGAATAATGCTGTAGCTGACATCACGCGTCCATACGCCCGCCCATTCTTTGCCGGTGCGAAGGGTGCTGTCAGGTTCAATCGCCCTGTTCATTTCTTCCAGCGCCATGTTATATAGCGCATCCGATAAGAGATAGGGTGACCGATATTGCGGAAATGCCGCGAGATCAGTCTCGAGTTTCCAGTGCGACAACGTTTTCTTTTCTTTCTCTTCCACATTCATGTTCAGCAGGATCTCATATATACCGTCACCATCATCGTCATTCATCTTTAATTCCGTATGATGTACCAGGTTATCAAAATCCCAGATCAGTGGTGCTGAACTGCCAGCAATGTAAACAGCCTTGAAATCTTCTTTATAGATCTTGCTACCATCACCCCCGGTATAAAATCCTTTTGTTTTGAACTCATTCAATACCTGGCGCATATCCAGCTTCACCAATAATGATGAACCCGGTTTAAGATATGCCGCCTTGCCTGCTTTCTTTGGTTTCAATTGTTTTCCAAAAACGATCAGCGGAGTTTCTGAACGCAATTTATTTCCATCGATCACGAAATGATGGTCTGTGCCACTGATCATTTCATTATCCTTTCCATTTATACTGAACTTAAATGAAATGGCAGCCGACTTGAATTCATTTGCCGGACTTTTATAGTCAGACACGATCTCCTTTGCAGAGATCGCCTTTGCATGAAAAGTCTGCTGCACTACACTATCTGCATATAACGAATAGGCTTCCGACTTCCATAAAGGTTGTTGTGCGTTTGCGGTATACATACAAAACAGTAAGGGCAAAGCAAAGCCATGTCGTACGGCCCTGCCGCGCAACGGATAATTTAGCATAAATATGGGATTAGTCTGTACTGATCTTATTTAATAATTTCCACGGCCACCTCTTTATCACTGGCAGGAATGCGTACAAAACAGATCCCTGTCTTAGGATCCCATGACCAGTTCAATTGTTTAGTTACTTTTCCGGCAGAAGCGGAGAAGTTGTTTGTCGGCTGTACGGTAAGCGCCTTTCCTCCCGCCAATACCTTTGAGGGTTTTGCAGGAAGGAACAGCTTCAAAATATAATCGCGGCGACCCGGAACGCTGTATTCTTTTGATTCAGGCTTAGATATATGTACCATGTATTTACGGTCCTGCGTCTCACAGCTGAAACGCGTTGTACTATATTCGTCTTTCAGATAATTGGTGGATTCTCCATCATCTTCATACAGCAGAAATGAGGCAGATTGTCCTTCATTGGCAGGATAGATCTGCAGGCTCAACGGGTAATCGCGGCGCTCATGGATGTATTGCATCACGGGCATCATCGGAATGATCGAACCCTTCTTTACGAATAACGGCACCTTATTCAGCGGAGCTTTTACCGTTTCCTGCTGTTCTCCTTCATGAATTGTTTTACCATCATAGAAGTCGATCCACTCTCCTTCCGGAAAATAGACTTTGCGGGTAACGGCCCCCTTCTTCACCACCGGCGCAACGAGTAATTCCTTTCCAAACAGGAATTGATCATCGATGGAAAACGTTTGTTGATCATTAGGGTATTCAAGCATCAGCGCGCGCATGATCGGCCAGCCTTTATCATGCGCTTCCCTTGCGTAAGTGTAGATATAGGGGAACAACTGGTACTTTAACTCAATCGCGTTACGACAGTTCTTCTCCGCTTCAGTTCCAAACAGCCATGGCTCTACTGCATTATCACCTTCGTGATGCGCGCGACTGAGCGGATTAAAAATACCGAACTGCAGCCAGCGGGTATACAATTCCGCCATTGCCGGATAATCCTTAATATCACCGCAGTAGCCGGAGATATCCGTTGCCCAGAACGGAATACCGCCCATACCAGCTGAAAGACCGACAGGGATCTGGTTGGCGAGACGACTCCAGCCATCCAGTACATCATCGCCATTGCCGCTATCTCCTGACCAACCAAATGTGTAGCGCTGCAGGCCGGCAAACGCGGATCTCGTCATCTGGAAGATGCGTTTACCCGGGTTACGTTTATCAAATTGTTCCTTTACCACTTTATCCCAGGTATGACCATATACATTGTGAATTTCATTGTGCATACCGGCTGTGTGCTTCATGAACAGGCGTTCTGTTGCATCTTCATTGCTCCAGGCGGGTTCACCCATGTCTGTCCAGAAACCACGCACGCCATCATTCAACGGTTTTTGCTGGTAAGCGCCCCACCAATCGGCCACGGCAGGCTTTGTAAAATCAACCACACCGCAATTGCCGCCCCATGGCCAGGGCATATCATAGGATTTGCCTGTGCGTATATCAGTGGTGAAATACCCCAACGAATCCGCTTCTTTCCATTGTTTGGTGGTGGCTTGTGAGATCACAGGATCCTGTGACACGATCATCTTGAACCCCAGAGAATCGAGATATTTCAACATTCCTTTGGGATCAGTATAACGATCCTTTCTCCATTCAAAATTCTGCAGACCATCGGTCCAGCCGATATCCTGGTAAATGATATCGCAGGGGATCTGGCGCTTTCTGAATTCTGCCGCAGCGCTTCTGGCCAATGGTTCATTCGTATACATCCCACGGCTTTGTGAAAATCCAAACGCCCATTCAGGTGGCATGATCGGTTTGCCGGTCAGTTGGATATATTGCGAGATGATCTGTTTGTAATCTGCTCCATGAATGAAATAATAGATCATTTCACCTCCCGGCGCTTCAAAGCTGTAATGATCCTCAGACGCCGTTCCGAAACGGAAAATTGTCTTATATGTATTATCAAAGAAAACGCCATAGCGGTAATTGCTCAGAAAGAAGGGAATGCTTTTGTATAGCGGATCTTCACCCGGCGAATAGCAGGGTTTGTCACTGTTCCACATGGTATAGGAACGACCACGGCGGTTCAGTGGACCGGCCTTCTCTCCCAGCCCGAAGAACTGCTCATCGCTGCGGAGGGTTTTGTTGGCGATCAGCTTGCTGCTGTCATGCTGCAATCCTTTTTGCGGATGATCGCCCATCAGCAGTTTCTGGTACTTGTCAAATACCTGTATCCTGAACGGGGCCTTATCCACGCGGATCCGAAGCTGCGCGGTGAAGATATCATACGATTCCGGGCGTTCTTCCAGTTGAAGCTTCCCCGCATTGTCGATATCTTCATTGATCACGGCAAACGATTCATTCGCGCGTTTGAAATTCCCCTTGGGATCATACCATACTTTCAGCATGGAACCCGAACAAACCTTCAACAACACTTTTGCATTATCACAATCAAATACTACACTGTTGCCGTCGATCTTGTAAGACCGGCTATTACCTGCCGTCTGCAATTGAGCGAATGTTGAAAAAAAACAGCACAACGAAAAAGCCAGCACAAAAACAATTCTCATAAAAAATCCTGTTTATTAATATTCCACTACGAGCATATCCCAATAGAGAATGGATGGAAGCGTAAAAGAAACTTCATTTCCTGATTGCACAAACTGTAACGGTTTCGCCACACCACGATCAGCATCCGGCGAAGCAAGCCAGATCTTTTTAACAGAGCCTGTAGCCGTAAAGCGGATCGCAACATCTTCCACCAAAGATGGTTTTAACTGTGTGCCATCCGTGTCACGCCAGTTAGTGGAGTTCGCGTTAGAGAAATTCAGCAGATGAAAGATCTGACGGTTGCCGATCAGTTTTCCCTGTACCGCCACTTTACCTGCAGCAGCAGGCCAGTTCTCCAGCGAAAGTTTTCCATTGGTACAGCTGATCGCGGGTTGATTAAAAGTTCCGCCATCGCGCAATAGGTTTTCATAGGCAACAAGGAAATCATAATAGCTTATCAGCGATGTCTTTAATTCATCAGGCATCTGCAGGTTATTATTCGGGAAATATTCTTTCCCCAGCATATGCTCGCCCAGCTCCAAATGCGAACCGCCGAATGCAAAGATCACGGCATCGGCCATTAAAACCGCAGGCGTATTGAACATTCCCGGGTTGTTCGCCTTATTGTAATTTATGTAAGCAGCAAGCACCGTCTTCTTTGCATTGTTGCCATAGAAATCATTGTTGCGGATAATGTTCGCCAGATCCTCGAAGCGTTCATTTGGGCCCCATACTTCAGTATACAGAAAATCTACGGGCGATTGGGAGATACTTGTTTGTTGGCCATATTGATTCACGGCGTTCATCACCAGTCGTTTTGTTGGTGCAGCGGCTTTCATTGCATCAAGGAACGGTTTGAACGTTGCTGCCTGGTTGATCGATTGACCACTGAAATTATACAAACTGCCACGATCGCCTAATGCATCCACATGATAACCGTCAAAATCAAGTGCGGTGTATACATCCTTGTTCTTTGCCGCGATATAATTCTGCCAGCCCGTATTTCCCGCATCTAGCACGTAGATATCGCTCTTGAAAAAAGGTTTGGGTAATTCATGTTTATCTTTCGTTCCATGATTCGCATCTTTGAACGCGTACCATTCTTCATTGACACCATCCGCCGCTGCATCACTCAGGGCACCGAATGCAAGATTATAGAACATCGACTTCATGTTCGCCGCATGTCCTTTCCCGATGTACTTCTTAAGAGTTGAAAGATATACATCCTTATTGGCGATCTCCTTCCAGCTGCTTTGCGGCGCCGCACCTGTACCAGCCATTGGCCAGTGATGCTTGTACAACCAGTCGTAATATTGCAGACCATTGATATGATGTCTTGAAAGGTTCTTCACCACTTTATTTATTTCATCATCGCTCAACTGGCTGAAGTTGGTGAGAAATCCATAACGCGGAAACCTGGCCCAGTCCGAAGAAACATCCACACCAATGCTGGCATGCACTTTTTCTTTTCCATCGGCCACTTCGTAAAGGTCAACCATGTAGCCGGTGTAATCTGCTGAAGGTGCCGTCCAGCTCCAGTTTGTTCCAGACAGCGTGGTTTCAGTGATCGTCTCACTAAAATGGCGGTAACGGATCTTTATATTTCCTGCAAGTGCTTTGTTCAGCGTGAACAAAACCTGTTCACCCGGCTTATACATTGCTTTGTCTGTGTAAATGGTCAGCGAAAAGGAAGAGCCATATGTAACCGGATCATTTTTCGGCTCCTCTCTGCGGCAACCAGGTACAATGCTACTAACCAGCAAAGCAATGCACAAACACCGGGAGAACATGTTGTTTTTTCTTATCATCGGTACGAAGACTTTTTATTGTTTGACGATCGAGATCGTTTCATAAAGCTGGTTGATCGTGATCTTATAGTTACCCGCCTGTGTGATCTTCCATTTGAAATCAGGACTTCCTGATGCAATGAACTTCATCTGCGTACTTCCAGGGCCGGAACCATTGATCACAGGCATAAAATAATCACATCCCCAGTTTCCTGTAGCCAGCGGAAATTTGAATTCACCTGCACTCATTGGCCCGGTATAAGAGAATTCGTATGGATTCCCCGCTGTTGGCGTCATTGCCTGAGGGTTGTCGATATTCCACCCTGCAGGCGATGCATCACCTACCATCCAGATATTCGTGTAGGGCGTGAAAGGTTTGATCTGGATCTTGTTATTCTGTATATCCAGTTTGATCTTATATGGACCAGCAGTAGTGATCTTCCATTTATTATCAGGGTTACCGCCTGGCACCAGTTGCACACCGGTTTCCGTGAGTGCCTGATTGTTGGTCAAAGGCATGTAATAATCCGTACCAAAGTTTCCCGTGGCCACAGGTATTTTGAATTCACCGGCAGCAAGGATCTCATTGTAGGTAAATACAAAAAGGTTGGAACTATCCACTCTCATCTCTGATGGATTGTCAATATTCCAGCCTGTAGGTACTGCGTCTCCCAGCATCCAGAGTCTTGTGTAGGGCGGAGTATCCGCTTCCATCACGGAGATGGTGAGCGTAAGCAGATTCACAGAGATATTGTAAGCGCCGGAAGCAAGGTTTACGAACTTATCATCCGGTTGGCTGTCGGACGTTCTCAACACCAGTCTTGTATCGTCTGTGCCCCTGTTATACGAAGGCGAGAACTGCCCGAGCGTAGTAATGAATTTGTATTCGCCGGCCCTCAGGTTTCCTGACCAGTTAAATACGCCGGGATCACTGAGGCTGGGTAAGAGCGGCGTTGCATTATCAGCGCTCCAACCATTTGGTGCGGCGTCACCTATCAGGTACAATGTTTTTGTTACCGGCTGAAAGGTTTTGACTTTCCAGACGAGCACATTGGACGAATCGGAAAGCTTTGGCTCGTTCGCGACAGTGATCAGGATGCGGGCCTCCAGTGTGATCTCAGCACCCGGCGTTAATGACCATTTTGATATCACCAGGTCATTCAGATCCTGCACCGTATACTTCTTTGATCCCGCAGCTTTACCCAACTCTTCCGTATGGGCATTGCTGAAGTTGTTTCCCTGCTTATCAATTTTCAAAGTATAGCTGATGGCGGAATTGGTGCCTTTATTGGAACCGCTGGTCCAGCTCAGCAATACCGCATCAGCTGAACGGTTCTTCTCTTCCAGTATTAACTCGGTCTTATCTGCCGAAAGTGCTAAAGGATTGTCTCCTTTGTATAATTCCATTTTATCATTCTTACGGCAGCCGGCAAAAGCCAGCACACAGGCAAGAATAAACAGTCCACCTGTAAGAGGCCTGTTGAATATATGTTGAATGAATGATCGCATGTTTTCAGTTTAAGAATGATCAATCACCGGTTTAATAACCGGCATTTTGAGAAAGATTAGGATTTGCTTCGATCTCCTTTTGCGGGATAGGCAGCAACAGGTGTTTTGTGGTAGCATTCGTCTTCCCGATGCTTTGAAGGAAATCAAGACCATACTGTCCGTTGTTCACTCTCACCAGGTCAAACCACCAATGACCTTCAAACGCAAGTTCCATTCGTCTTTCATGCAGGATCTTTGCGCGCAAAGCTGTTTGAGATAATCCTGTAACATCCGGCAAGCCCGCTCTTCTTCTCACCCGGTTCAACGGTCCGCCCTGGTTGATAGAAGTAGATAGCTGTTGCGCTTCTGCAGTTTTCCCCAGCTCATTCAATGCTTCCGCTTGCATCAGCAATACATCTGAATACCGCAAAACAGGAAAGTCCGCAGGGTTCGTATCATAATCAGGTGAAATATTCTTTGAAACAAGGAATTTGCGCACATTGAAACCGGTCACGGAATAAGACGCCTGGTATGCTTTCCCATCAAACGGAGGGCAGCCTGTGTAAAGGATCGTCTGATCTTTACGGTTATCGTTTGGTTCGTATGCATTCACAAACTCCTGTGTGGGTTGGTTCCAGCCATATCCACCGGCAACAAAATCACTGTTGCGCGGACCGGTGAAGGTGCTCACCCAGGATGACTGATTCTCATTATCCCAGAAACTGAAATTCGTCTTTCCTTCATACTGTACTTCAAAAAGCGATTCAGGCGAATTCTTTGCCAGTGGATTGAAGTTGTCGCTGTAGCTAGCGTTCAGCGTGTATCCAAGTGTAGAAACCTGCTGGCAGAGATCGAGCGTTTGCTGATACTGCCCGAGAGTGAGATACACTTTCGCCAGCATGCCTGCAGCTGCACCTTTTGAAGCGCGGCCGATGTCAGCACCGGTGTAGCTAGTTTTAGGAGGCAGCAGGTTGATCGCCTGGGTGAAATCATCAATGATCAGGTTATAGATCTCTGTTTTACTATTGCGCGCCGGACGAAGATTATCAGATGGCTTTTGTGCTTTGGTGATCAGCGGCACATCGCCAAACAGGCGGACAAGAATGAAATAATAGGAAGCTCTCAGGAAATGCGCTTCACCCAGTATCCGGTTTTTCAATGCTTCGTTGATGTTCATGCCCGGTACATTCTCCAGGATGAGGTTGGCACGGAGAATGCCTGGCGCCGGTCCGCGCCAGATGTCGAGTGCTGCTGCATTATCTGTTGCCGTTACAAAATTGGCAATGTCCTGCGTTTCGATGCCATCGGTTCCACCGCCAGCGCCAACGATGGAATTGCCGCCCCAGATATCTGTGGTCCAGATCCGGAGATTGTACAACTTGGGCCATTGCAATGGCTGGTAAGCACCGTTGATGGCGGAAACGGCATCCTCTTCTGTTAACCAGTAGTTGGAGCTGTTCACTGAATCCAGCGGAGCTTTATCGAGAAACTTACTGCAACTGCTGAACAGCGATGCAGTAAAAATGATCAGTATATTCTTGACTGTTTTCATACAGAAACAATTTGGCTGTTAAAAAGTGATGTTAAGGCCGGCACTCAGCGTGCGTGTAACAGGATATACATTCAGATCGATCCCGTTCGATGGCACTTCCGGATCAAAGCCCGTGTATTTGGTGAACGTGAGCAGGTTCTGTGCAGACAGATAAATTCTTGCGGCCGACATTTTCATCCGGTCGGACAGGCTTTTCGGTAACGTATATCCGAATGTCACGTTCTTGATCCTTAGATAAGAACCATCCTCAATAAAGCGGTTGGACACACGTGTATTCTTGTTCGGATCGTTGAATACGGCACGCGGCATTGTATTGCTGGTATTAGGCCCCGTCCAGCGATCAAGTACTGCTGTTGTCTGGTTCATTGCTACGGCCATGCCTTCCTGGTAAATGCGGTTTGCGTTATAGATCTTATTCCCGGAAATGCCCTGGATGAAGATGGCGAGATCAAACCCATTCCAG
Source organism: Chitinophagaceae bacterium (assembly GCA_040509495.1). GTDB lineage: Bacteria > Bacteroidota > Bacteroidia > Chitinophagales > Chitinophagaceae > Terrimonas_A. Next base: position 72,418 of record JBEVKW010000172.1, read on the forward strand.
CTGAAACTGTTGTTCATCGCGAAAATGAAAGATGGATTGGGATTGCCGAGGAATGTCCTGTCGTTGTCATCGATCTTTCCATCGTTGTTCAGATCGCGGAAACGGATGTCACCGGGTGAAGTGCGGTTGAACGGATCAGAACCCGGTACCTGTACTGCATAATCATCCACATCTTTCTGTGTCTGAAAAATCCCGTTGGTGACAAACCCATAGAATTCATTAATAGGATAACCGCCGGGATGCTGAATCGAAAGGTTCTGATTTAAACCGATGCCGCCTGTATACATCGGGATCGTATCATTCAGTTTCAGGATCCTGTTCTGGTTATAGGCCACATTCACGCTGGTATTCCACACAAAAGCGCCTTTTGTATTCTGTGAAGAGATCGTCAGTTCCACTCCCCTGTTCTGGACTTTGCCCAGGTTGATGCTTGGCACAACGATATCAGAATACCCGGTTGAAATAGGAACAGACATCGGCACCAGCATATCATTCGTATTCTTGATATAGGCATCGAGTGTAACGTTGATCCTGCTGTCAAACAGTGTTGCATCAAGCCCGAAATTGGATTGCTCCACTCTTTCCCATTTGATACCCGGGTTAGGGATCATCAGTGGCACGATCGCGGTCACAGGCGTACCGTTGAAATCGTAACGAACTGTCTGCAATACGGAAGCGAAGGAATAGTTGCCAATGTTCTGGTTACCCGTTACGCCATAGCCGACCCGGAGTTTCAGATCATTGATAAGATCCGATTTGGGGAAGAAATCTTCTTCCGAGATCCGCCATGCTGCGGAAGCGGAAGGGAAAGTGCCATAACGATTGTCTTTACCAAAGCGGGAGGACCCGTCACGGCGGACGGTAGCCGTGAGAAGATATTTGTTCCGGAATCCATAGTTCGCCCGGCCCATGAAAGAGAGCAGCGCCCATTCGTTAGCCGTGCCGCCAATGGTTGGCAGAATGGTTCCGTTGTTGAGTTGCTGCGTTACATCGTTGGCGAATTGCTGGATCGATCCGTTCATGCCGTCGTAACGATTAGCCTGGGCACTGCTTCCGGCCAGCAACGTGATCGTATGATCGCCGAATTTGTTGTCATAGGTGAAATAATTATCCCAGAGCCAGGTGAGTGATTTATTGGACGCCTGTGCCAGGTAAGAATTCGGTTGCGGAATGGGCTGCCAGTTGTATTTCGGCGCCCAGTTCCGGCTGTCCCAGAATGCCGCCTGTATACCTGCGGTGGTTTTGAATTTCAACCCGCGGAACAGTGTAAGTTCTCCATAGATGTTTCCAAGAATATTGTAGCCTTTGGTGGTATTGCTGTTGATCGTTGCTTTGCCGATCGGGTTCGCTACATCGCCCACCCAGGATGGCTGGCCGACAGGGCCGGCATAGGTACCGTCAGGATTGTAGATCGGTTGTGTCGGAAGCGCTGACATCGCACTGCGGATATCGTAGGATCCGCTTGATTTGATGTCATGACTAAGTGAAAGATTATTACCGAATTTCAACCAGTCGAACACCCGTGATTCGCTGTTGAACTGGACCGTATATCTTTTATACCCCGTGTTGATCACAATACCTTCCTGGTCGAACACATTCCCTGAAACGTAGTACGTATTCTTAGCGTTACCGCCGGAATAGGACAAGGTATAGCTCTGCATTGGTGCGGAGCCAAACATTGCGCCCAGCCAATCGGTACCGTTACCGAGCGTGTTCGGATCTGCAAAGGCCGGATTCTGTGCCTGGCCATTGTTGGCCATGATCTCGTTGTGGAGCGATCCGAACTGTCTGGCAGTAAGCAACGGCACCATATCCGTCGCCTTTTGTACGCCTGCAAAGGTTTTGAATTCAAGAGAATTACGACCACTACTTCCTCTTTTGGTGGAGATAAGCACCACGCCATTTGCACCGCGTGAACCATAGATCGCAGCGGAGGAAGCATCTTTCAATATTTCGATCGACGCAATATCATCCGGGTTGATATTATTAAGCGGGATATCTGTGGGCACTCCGTCGATCACCAGTAATGGATCACTGTTGTTGATCGTACCGGTTCCGCGAACGCGGATGGTAACATTGCTGCCCGGCGCGCCAGACGAAACGATCTGAACGCCGGCCGCTCTTCCCTGGAGGGCTTCACCCACGTTAGGAACGGGCAATGATTTCAGGTCTTTACCGCTAACAGAACTTAACGAACCTGTAAGGTCTTTCTTTCGCTGCGTACCATAACCGACTACTACCACATCCTGCATGGCAGCGGCGACGGGTTGGAGAGAAATGGTCAATGATTCAACTACATTGATCCGGATCTCCCGGGTTTCATAGCCGACCATGGAGATCACCAGCGAATCGCCGGTCTGTACAGAAACAGCGAAAGCACCGGTTTCATCGGAAACGGCGCCTTCGGCGCGGCCTTTAAGTTGAATAGAAGCTCCGGAAAGAGGCTTGTTGTCTTCACCGGAAATGATCCTGCCAGTGGTACGGCCGCTTTGAGCAGCGGCGGAGAAGGCAAAAATCAGGAGAAGCAGCACAGTGGAACAGTGGCGTGCAAAACCTGGAATGCGGTTAGGCATAGAAGCAATCGTTTGGTAAATAAATAGGTTCGTTAGTTAGTTTTCAGGTTCATGGCCTGAATGATCCACGAAAGAAACACATATCAGCGAATTGAAGGAATCCCAGCGTTCCAATTTGTTTTCAAAATGTACCAATGCGGGAAAAGACGGAGGGGTAATTGATAGCAAACTTTATCTTTGAAGGGTTGCCTCACTGGTTGAAGAGCAACCCGGATATTCGATTGGCGTGAGGGAACGCGGCGAACGCAACGATACGCGGCGGACGCAGCGAAATACAATATTTTCAAAGGCTGTTTCGCCGCGCTC
>JBEVKW010000173.1:0-30239 GCA_040509495.1 Chitinophagaceae bacterium
CAATGGATGCATTGGATAATGGTTTTCACATTTCATTGATCAGTGATTGCATGGCGACCGGTGATGACGTCATGTATCGGGTAAAAGAGATGATGGAAGAATTAGCAAACTCCGGCGCGGCCATCACTCAAAGTTCAGCACTTTAACCTGCCGGCTGCCGTAATTCTACGGGATCCGGGCGGTGTATGGAAGATTGAAGATCATTGCGCTGAACTGCGTATGCGGGTAAAACCCGCAACCCGAGTGATTTTTACGGGTATCGATAAGTTGGACGCAAATTAAATCTTTGATCTCTAGGCAAATACCTATTGTTTTTTTCAATACAATACAATAATTTGGCAATTCTGTAAACGCATTATGCAAGTTCAAGAACGATCTCGCTAAAACCAACAGCCATCACTATCAGGCTCTGTATAAGAATTACGAAATGAAACGGATTGTCGACCTGGTTACTGCTTTTACCGGCCATACACTACGCGGCCGGATGGAAAATGACCCAAACGGAGATTGCGCCATCGTTCAGGCAAAAGACCTTACCACCAGTGGGATGGTCAGATTCCGCAATACTCCTTACCAGATCGCATTAAAACAGGTTCCCCCTGCACAATTGCTGCAACGGGGAGATATCCTGATCCTCTCAAAAGGCACCAACAATAAAGCATTGCTTTATGATGCACAGTATCCCAATGCCGCAGCAACATCTGCCTTTACGGTATTGCGTATTACAACCAACCAGATAAAACCCGCATTTCTTGCATGGTATATCAATAGTCCGCAAGCACAGGAATATTTCAGCACGCAGCGTGCAGGCACTACCACACTAAATCTTTCCAAGAAAGCAATAGAAGAACTGCCGGTTCCTGTACCACCCTTGCTCAAGCAGGAACTTATGATCAAACTTGTAAAGCAACATGAATTGTATTCCTCACTCGTTGATGAATACCAACAACAATTGCAATTGCTCGTCAATAACCTGCTGAATAACCGGCTTAACGATAAAACTGTATGAGTAGCGATCTCCAACTTCCCTCACAAGACCATGTCAACGCCGCAGCCTGGGCCGCAGGAGAATCATTCCGCGGTAGTCTTGAGCTGCAGGAATATAAAAAACACCTGCTTTCATTTTTCTTCTTTAAGTACCTGAATGACGCAAAAGCTGCCGGGCTTCTTCCGGATATGATCATTCCTGAAAAATGCGGATACGATTATGTGAAAGCACATAAGAACAATGCTGATCTCGGCGGACTGATCAACAAGGCAATGGACAGGACTGCTGCAGACAACGAATGGATCAACAATATTTTCAGCAATATTGATTTCACCTCTGAAAAACTCGGCGCATTGAAAGAGCGGAACCGGCGTTTGCGAAAACTCATCGCTGATTTTTCAAAAAAGCAACTCGATTTTAAAACATTTCTTACTCACGACAGGAAGATCATTTCGCGTGCATGGACATATCTTTTGGACCGTTTCGCCACCAATGCCGGTAAGAAAGGCGGTGAATACTATACGCCTGAAGAAATAAACGGGCTACTTGCAAGATTGATGAGACCGCAACAAGGTGATACCATCTGCGACCCTGCATCCGGCTCCGCTTCTCTTCTTGCCGCTACGGCCATGCAGATCCCTCATGCAATGAACGAGACACCTGATACACTGGTATACGGGCAGGAGATCGAGCGCGATAATTTCGATACAGGAAGAATGAACCTGATCATCAATGGGCTTTCTTTCAGAATGGAGTTGGGTGACGTGATCCGCAAACCTGCATTGGTCACAGGCGATGCCCTGACGAAGTTTGATATCATCGTCAGCAATCCACCTTTCTCTTATGAGAACTTCCATACAAAAGAAGCAACGAAAGACAGCTTTCACCGTTTTAACCGCGGAATCCCCCCGTCCACGAAAGGTAATTATGCATTCATCCTTCATATCCTTGAAACATTGACACCGGGAAAAGGAAAAGCAGGCATCGTGGTTCCGCATGGCGTGTTATTCAGGCTTGGAACAGAGAAGACCATCCGAGAAAATATCGTAAAAGAAAACCTGCTGGAAGCAGTGATCGGCCTGCCGGCAAACCTTTTCTTCGGCACCGGCATCTCTGCCGCCATTCTTGTTTTCAATACAACAAAGCAACATAAAGACATCTTATTTATTGATGCAGGCAAGGACTCCGAAGCCGGGAAAAAACAAAGCCGCATGCGTCAGCAACATATTGATAAGATCGTAGACACCTACGACGGATTTTTAGCCGGTGGCGGAAGTATGGATAAATATTCCCGCAGAGCTTCTGTATATGAGATAGAAAGAAATGATTTCAACCTCAGCATCAGCCGTTATGTAGATACGGCCGAAAAGAAAAAGAAAGCAGATATCTATTCCATACAGCGCCGGATGGAAGAATTGGAAAAAGAGATGAGCCGGGCCAAGTCGGAAATGAACAGATATTTGAAAGAACTGGAATTTTGATCAACTCACCGTCCCGGCTCTCGCATGGTACATCTTCACCCCGTATAAAAGTATATTCCTAAACGGCAAACTGCATTGTGTATCGCGTTTCGCATTTAACTTAGTAGTGTTCAACATCGCTGTCACCACAAGCCAACAATGCTGTTACTGAAATGACAAACCGCATCGAGCTGATCAACTATCTCCTGGATAAACGGAGCGTTTCCCGTTATCTGGAGATCAGCATGCGTGATCAGATCGCGGAATTCAGATATGTGCTGAGCAGTCATAAAAAGCTGGTATCACCGCACACCTACCAGTCATTCTTTCAGAATAACACAGAGAAATTCGATATCATACTGATCGATGGATTGCATACCGAGGAACAGGTATTGAAGGATCTCGCCAACGCTTTCGCCCACCTCGCAACCAACGGCGCAATCATACTGCATGATTGCATGCCGCCCGATGCATGGCATCAACGCAACTTCGATGAATATAAAGAAGGAGAAAACTGGAATGGGGATGTATGGAAAGCAGCGCTTCGAACATTCAATAACTCCCACTATAAATGTACACTGCTCGATCTCGATTGGGGATGCGGTATCATTGACACAGCCGGTTCGCAGCAGCCTGCATTAAGGCTTCTGCCAGACAAACTGCAATATGACCTGCATTACCCATGGCTGCTCAGTTACTGCAGCAATGTATCCGCGTACATACGTGATGAAATAAAAGTGTTTTATCATCTTGCGTGTATGTATAAATGGGAAGAGATATTCAGGGAGCAAATGGATCAGCTTGGCAGAAACGGTTTTCGCCGCATAAACCTGAGCATGCTGGGCGAACAGGACGATCTGATCAGTGCAGGAAAGATCCTGGAAGAATCGGGAATTACGATCGAATTGCTGCATTACGATCAGGACCTTACCTGCTTTGAAACACCTGCTTTGCAGGCGATAGAAGAATGGGCAAAGATGTCAAATGGATATGTCCTTTACCTGCACAGTAAAGGCGTAAGCAGCCCGGAGGATAATACAAAAATAAAATGGCGCCGCTTAATGATGCACGAGCTGGTAGACAACTGGGAGTCGTGCATGTGGCAGTTACTAAAATATGATGTGGTCGGTGTTAATTGGAGAGATATGCCGCCGATCTCACATTTCTGTGGAAATTTCTGGTACGCTTCCAGCCGGTACATCCGCAAACTGGCCAACTTCAGCAAGTATTACGAGAACCCGCATTATAAGATCTATGATAAGATCAATGATAAACGTTTGGGCTGTGAATTCTGGATCGGATCCGGCAGGGAAACTCCCCGGATATCTTCCCTCGCCTACCGGAATATTGATTTCTGTAACCCGGTATTCTGGGCGGACAAATAGCACACGAGGATCGTTGTCGGGTGATCGTTGTCCGTTGACCGTTGACCGTTGACCGTTGTCCGTTGACCGTTGTCCGTTGTTAGTTGTTCGTTGACCGGAAATACATCCGCCTCTGATCGCCATCAGGCTTGCATATCGATGATAATGATCGATCAACGGACAACGATCAACGGTCAACGGACAACGATCAACGGACAACGATCAATATCTCTCCCAAACAGCAGCAGCATTGAGCGGATGGTAATGAACTTCCCTGGCGGAAACATCGAAGATCAAATCTTTCACCAGTTCTTGCTTCACGGCAAAAATATTCTGATCATGCATGTTGTGAATGATCCTGTATCCATGCGCCCGAAGAAGCTTCTCTCCTGCGGCAAAACTATACCCGTACTTGTTGGTTTCATCCCAGGTGTATCCTTCTTCATATGTTAAAACCAACGGCACCAACGGATCAAGTGTTCCATTGAATTCCGTACAGATACAACGGGGAGAATACTCCTTCAATAGTTGCTGCAGTACCCAGAAATCGCATGAATCTATATCCAGGTTCAGAAAATCAAATTGTGCAGGCGTGTCTTGTTCATTCAATAATGGAAGGATATTATCTGGTTTGATAAATCGTTCGATGATCCATGATTCGCCTTTGCGATCCGCATCTACGCCATAACCTGCCCAACCATCCTGCTTCAGTTTTCTTGTATTGGACATGGTTGATTCACCATAAGCTCCGGCGCCAAGGTCAACGAAGAACTGATTAGTGATCCCGATATGTCTGAATATATGTTCAATAATTGCATCTTCCCCATATTGCGAATAGTTTGATTGGATTGCCAGACCGGCGATTTCCGTTACCCAGTTCACTACCGGAAGATCTTCCATATAGCAAGGTGAAATATACCTGTATGGTAGCGCTACCGTTGGAACATCACCCGAAGCCAGGTAGTTCCTGATATTGCTTTGATGAAGATGAAACGATCTCAATGATCTGGATGGGTTATAGATACGATAACCACCCGCTTCAAGTCTTTGCGCGATCGCATTATCGCAGCCAGGGCTGCCCATGGTAAAATCGCAGTGGGTAACGGCTTTGATTGGCCCTTTGAAGATCCAGCTGTCCTGGCTGTCTTCCCTGTCAAACAACCAGGATTGTCCGTTTCTATCAATATCCCAACGCGAGAGCGCGAGGCAGGTGTCTGCATTCATGCAGTTGTTAAGCAGCGCAAGATTTTCGTCATCAAAATAAATATCAGCGTTGGCAATAATTACAAGGGCGGTATCATCAACCTTGCTATTGACAAGATCAAATAGAAATGCGAACGTGGGCCGCACTCCGCAAAGAACGATCTCCACTTTTGGAGAATCAGTGAACTGATAGAAATTGGTATCAGGATTTTCCGTTGCCAGGACGATCCTGCCGATGCCGCTGCCAATGTTTTTCGATACAGCGTCATTGATCTCCCGCTGCCGCTCTTCCGAAACGTCGTTATAATAATTGATAAATAAATGGATCATCAGGAAATTTTAGGGCATACATAGATGATCCCAACATGGATCTCTGTGGATTCTTTTTCTGTGTTATAATAATAATCATATCCCTCTTCGCCATAGATGGCATCAAACCGGTCTTTCAGCCAGTGAAATGTAAACGGCTGACCTGAATAAGAGTCAAAGGCGAGTTTCGGTTCACCCGGAACCTGGAAATCATGTATTGCAATAACAGGTTGCAGCTTGTGCTCCGCGATAATGCGCAATTCATCCCTGAGTGGACAATGGGCATCCCAATGAGCATCCAGGAAAAAAAGCAACCGGTCCGTAGGAGAGATCTTCACCCGGATGATTTCATCAAGTACAAGTTCACTTGCTCCTGGAATGGTCTCTACATTTTGCAGATCGCCAATCCGTGTTCTGGCTATCTCGAGGTAGGCTGGATTGATCTCAATGGAAAACACTTTCTGAAACTGCTGTGCCAGGAACCTGGTCGTAGAACCCAAACAGGTGCCGGTCTCTATGGCTGTATTGAGCGCGAATCTATCCCTCAGTTTTATAAATTCCTTTTCTATGAAGTGATCCCCATTGAATGGCTCCATTTGATGCGGCATCAGGTCTGGTATGTTCATGCAGGTGCTTGTTACGGGTTGATCGTATAGAGAGCGTTTCGTTTGCTTCATTCAGCGGTTGCCGGTGTACGCAATGTTGTATCAGCTAATTTCCAGGCAGTCCGATAATACCATCACTGAATTGCCGGATAATGATCAGCTCGTTCTTCCTCCATTTACGGGGTTATGTAAATGCCCGCAAGTGATCAGGTGTTCATTCCACAAACTGTATTCTTTTCCTGCATCGAAGCTGATCCAGAAATCGGGGAAAGATCCCAGCACATCCGGGTCATACCTGAAGGGATATTTTTCCAGAAGCTCTCTTTTGTAGAGGGTACAACCTGACAGGCAATGCCCGGTTCTTTCAAGCGAAGTTGCTGTTGTATTGAATTGGTAATCGTGAAAGCCCGGATAATATATTCCGCCGACGATCCCCCACAACGGATCAGTAAGATCCAGTTTGTCCACGCTATCATCAAACCGCGTAAGCAGGTCAACCGGCGGATGAACATCGCTTTCAATGATCAGGAAATAATCGTATTCTTTTTGATCGAGAAAAAGGTCACGGAGATAGTTTACAGAATCGCATACATTCCGTTGGAACCGGCTTTCCGCCGGATATCCGTCAATATCCAGATGATGTACGCTGAAGTTAGCGAAGCCATTTTGCAGGCAGCCATTGACCAGTCTGTCGTAGTAGTCTGTACCAATGGTATTATCAACAATGAACACTGCCTGTCCATTTGATAACTGATAGAGATTGGTAAAGAACTGGTGATCGCAGTAGTCTTTTACCTGGTTGGTATATACTGCGATAAAGTAGCGGTATTTCATCTGTCCTTTATTCAGCGCAGGGGGTGATTTATCCAGCCACGCGGCTTTGCTCGTTCAGCCAGGCATGGTATCCTTTACGAAAATTGGATTGATCGGTAGCGTGCTCCACGAAATATCTTTCTTCTTCATTGAGTGAAGAATATTGCTGGTACCAGGGAAGATGTTTTGCAGTAAATGTTCCGGCAATTCGTAAGGCTTGCAGTGCATGTTCCTGTGGATTACGTATCAGGCAGAAAGTTGTATCCACTAAGGCTGCGTATACATCTTTTTCAAGTTCATTGATCCAGAATTGTTTTTCCCATTCGATGGAGCCGGTAAAAAAATTGCGGTGGCATTCTTTCGGAACATCATCAATGCGTAAAGCGAGGCCGATCTTATTCATGTTGTACTTCAGCAGCAGATTCTTCATGATGCCAAGAAAGTCATCAGGCATTTGCGGGTTCAGTTCAAGATCTGCATCCGAATACACGATATATTCCGTGTTCAACTCCCTGAGATAACCGCTGTCAAACAAACAATGCGCACCGATATTGACCGGAAACCGCACCACTTCAGTTTGCAGCGTATCATACCATTTCAGCAAGGGAGGATAGGTTGAGTTGTTATCAAGGATAATAATGCGCGAAAAGTTCCTGCTTTGCAGGAACTCATACATGAGACGTGTGGAAGTGAGCCGGTTAAAGTTGTTGATAACGATCGGAGTGTTGTGCATACTTGTCGGGCGTGGTTCAGACAGGTCGATAAAGTTTGGCGATAACGCGGCCGATGAATTGTCACCGGTCTTCATCACAGGGGAAGCTGCGCGATATCACTTGGGGTTGAATAAATCCATCTACAAACTCGGCCACCTGGGGATCATTGAACACCCAAAGAAGCTGATAGCCGCACCGCGTGGCTATGGCGAGTTGGTTTTCGGATTGCTCAATGAACCGCAGGATGGTGCTTTCGCGCATCTGGCGGGTGGACGGATACGTATTCAGCAGAAACCTGTAGCCGGTTTTCACTTCATATAAGATCCGGCCGAGGCCTTTACCGTCAAAGTCGGCAAACAACCCTTCCGGTGTTTCTACTCCCCATTCCCGCGGTGTCCCGCTGATCATCGTGGCAAACTGATCGTGACAGGAGTTTCCGCCGCGTTGCGCTGTTGCCATCGATCGGCAACGGCGCTTCTGGGTCTCTTCATCCTCTTCTTCTGTATCGTGGTCGGGCTGCGGCAAGGGCGGCCTTTCTGGCTGAGGTTGCGGTTGTGGTTGTGGTTGAGGCTGCACTTCCGGTTGCTGACTTCGATAATACAGGTAACCGCCTATCGCAACAATGGCTACGACGGCCACAATAGCCAGTCCTATTACCCAACCGGGAGGTCCTCCTGCAGCGGCAATAACGGCAGCACCTTCAACGGCTGTTCCCGCTGCGGCAACAACTGCGGGAGCATTATTAAGCAGCTGCCGCTCCGCTTCCGCATCAAGGAAACGCTGAAGCCCTGGAAAGTCCCCTGCTGACGAAATAGTGAACGGCTCATTTCTCAATACCGCGTCGGCAACCTGGTCCGCTTCAATCTCAGCCGCACTGTATGGCTCACCGATATTTAATGATTTTGTGGCAATGCTGTCAACAGGCTGCTCACTTATCGCCACACGCGCCTGTCCCTGTACCGGTAACAAACTCCGCGAAGCATCTTTCAAGCGGTCAAGCGTGAAGCCCGACAATACAGCCGCACATGTTTTTTCATTGTTGGTTCCGGCAAGCTCCCGCAGTCTTTCAACACCCGCTCTCAATTCCCTGAGGTGATTGGCGACCGGCGCAGTAATGCCCGCACTTTTACCACTTGCCGCAAGTTGTGCGTCTGCCTTATTTGCATAGCCTTCAAGTAAAGTGGCCAGTGATAGAACTTTGAGTGAAGAGCCGGTTGCGGCAGCGCGTTCATCCCCCTGGCCGGCCTGAGCAGGCTTCCGTGACATCTGCGGAGATTGCTGCACCACATGGGTGAGTTCATGCGCTAAAAGCCTGCGCCCGCCCGGAGTGCCGGGTGCATAATGCCCTGACCCAAATACCACATTTTTGCCGACGGTATACGCCAGTGCATTTACTTCGCGTGCAGACTCTGCTGCTTTTGCTCCGGTATGTACTCTCACCTGGCTGAAATCATACCCGAAGCGATGCTCCATAAAATCCCGGGTATCGTTATCCAGCGGCTTACCGGTCGATCGCAAAACATCATGAACGCTCTCAGGCGCGGTCGTATCCTGCTGAACATTGCCGTTTTCCCGGCTCGTCTGCAAAAGCTTTCCCTCATCTTTTTCGTCCTCGCAGGCAGCACAGGTTCCTCCGCACGAACACTTCCGTTGCAGCAATAATGCATCGTTTTCAAAGACCTGTTCAATCGCCTGGCCGGCTTTCTGTTCCTGGCCCCTGCCTTCAGCCCGGGGAGTCACCGCGGTTTGAAGCTGTGCGGCCGCCTTCAACACTGGTGAGATGCTGACAGTATCGTGCTCCTGAATATTTTTCCCGTGTATCTTTTGCCGGTGTTGACCAGCATCGTTAGCCTGATGTACGTTGGCTTTCATTCGGGCAAAGGAATTCATCTGAAAATGTTTTAAGATCGTTGATCATCTGCGGAACAATCCCCGAAGGATTGAATCACGTTGAGCAGTGATTGTTCCCATGCATGCAGGATTGCCGGATTTTATTTTATTGCGCAGCGATCGCGGGACTTTATCCTGCTAAACCCGGTCTATATGCTTCCGCTAACGTCAATATTTTCAGGAAGCACCCATCGCGCTTTTCCAAAGTTGTTATAGATACGCAGTTGACCAAGCGTATCATGCGTGGGCACCGTTGCATCAAACAGCCGGTCAGTTTCGTCGTCGGCGGGAAAAACGCAGGCCGCAGTTGTATCATATCCGGGAAGATAGGGATCGAGATCTACCACCGGGATATTTCCGCCCGTGTGTGCGGAACGTTGTTCTACAGGGATATTTACATCCTGCCGGATAGATCCATTGAAGAAGTGCATCACAGAAGGCACCTGCAGGATAAAAAATCCTGGCGTTTGACCAGCTCCCACGGTTAAAGAAGAGGTGCCTTCATCATCGAAGCCGGTAATGCCGCCCCAATTCACATCCTGGAGAATAGCCCGGCCCGTAACAAATGTTCCGGTTGCAACGCGTGGAAAAGGAGTGCGGATGGCTCTTACAGAAGGAGCCACCTGCGGTGGGATCCAGTTGGCCTGTGTGATCTCGCTGGTACCTGCACTATGCCCTTCGCGGATCGCGGGCGAACTATGCCAGGTTTGCCTGGCTTCGTCTTCCGTACTGCCGGTATAATATTCAATATGCCCAAAAACAGCTCCGGGCCGCATAAGACTTTCTTCCGGAGCTTCGATTTGCGAATAGAAAAAAACCAGTAATACACCACGGTCGGGATGCTGCTCCCGTTGAACACGGATCTCTCCTTCAAGCCGCGCAAGCGCTTCATGCACGCGTTGTTCCTGAATATGATCATTGATCATGTTCAGCACGAAGTTGACACCCATAAAAGCAATGGTCATTCCCGACACGATCGCTTCACCCCTGGGTGATGGTCCACCGGAGCTTAAGCCGCGCATGTCGGGAGTTCCGATCTCTGATCTTGTTCCATCCCCGGCTTCGGTGACGGAAGTGGTTGCGGGAGTAATACGCCGGTAACTTACCGGTGGACGGTCCGTTCTTTGTGCGCCGCGGGACGCTGTTGGTCCGCTTACGCGTGCACCTGAACGGCCTGGCCTAACGGCATCCCGTACGGGCACATAAGTTTCTTGTACCAGGCCGTACTCACTGGCAAATGTTTGAAGCTGGTGTGCGCAATTGTGCCGGCCGGGACCGCAGGGATCCTGTGTAACAGTGGTGATCAATCGTCCGCCGCGAAGACTTCCATCACGGGGCAGGATGCTGCGTAATACACGCAATGCCTCTTCTTCGGCATGGAGACCGCTGCCGCCAAGGTAAGCTCCAAAACCAAGTACGACCTGCCGCCCGCGGGGGTCGACCACCTGTATCGCACTATATACGTGGAATCCGGGCGCCCTCGCCGGCCCGACACCAGCACCTGTTCCTCCCGCGTCCTCCGCCATGGCACCAGCTGGTGTATTCATAAATCCCATCTGATTTAACATGAAGCCGAATTGCTCTTCCACGGCCATCATTGGCCGGCGTTCACTGGCAGCTCCACCCGATACGATCGTCGTGAATGGAAGAATGGCAGGAACGTCTGTTGTGGTCCGGGCTCTTGCCGGCATCAGGCCGGAAGATGAGGAGGCCCGCACGGGCGGAGGCGCAGACCTGCCCGCTCCGCGACGATCCCGTTCCTGCTCCAGCTCACCCAGTACCTGAAACATCCTGTCGGTTTCCACTGTCGTCGCCGTCTGCAGGTCCAGCCATTCCCTTAATAAAGTGATCTCATTCTCCAGTTCCGCAGCTGATAACCGTGATGCGATCAATGTCTGGCTTAATGACAGCGGCTGACCACCGGCTCCAACCTGGCGCATGATGCTGTTCATACCGCTGCCCTGTTGCACCACATGCGTAAGTTCATGCGCTAACAATTTTCTTCCGGCCGTTGTCTTTGGCGCATAGTGACCGGCACCAAAGACAACATCCTTTCCCACTGTATATGCCAACGCATTCAGCTCCTTTGCCGATCTGCCCGCTTTTGTATCGGTATGCACTCTTACCTTGCTGAAATCGTAACCAAAACCCTGCTCCATCAACGCACGCGTTTCTTCATCCAGCGGGTTGCCGGTTGATCTCAATACATCATGAACGCTCTCCGGCGCAGTGAGTGGCTGCAGCTCACCTGTTCCGGAATGCTTAGCCTGCAGTTTCTTTTTTGCATCATCCTCTCCGCTGCAATCCGGGCAACTACCTCCGCAAGAACATTTCCGCTGCAGCAATGAATTTTCCTTTCCGGTTATTTCTTCTGCTACCTGGTCGGCCTCGCGTTCGAAACTGTCATTGGGAGAGTTGACAGATAGTTTGCGTTGGATCCGGGGAGAGATCTTGTGGACCGGCCGCGTTTTGATCTGGTCTGGTTGAAGGACACTGGTTTCGCCCGACACAGCGTCAGCTTTCTTCCCCTGGGTTGATGTTGTCCTGTTCCGACCGGGCAAAGCAGTCCGCTGTAATTTTTTCGCTGGAGCAAAATCGTACATACCTGTTCAACTTAACAATTGATGATTTATAATTCCGGAAAGAGGAAAAGCAGGATCTCTTAACCAGCTTTTGAACATTGACCGCCCGTTAATCCTGATGGCAGATAGCAGCGGTAAAGCCAGTACCCTGATAGTCCTCATCAGTAGGTAATGTACCTACGCAATCGCCTGCTTTCAGGGCAAACAGGTTTCCTTTGTCGTGATAAGCCGTCGTATCTGTTTTCCATTGTTCGATAGCGGCATTGTATTGTGCCGGGGTCATTCCGCTGGTACCTTTGAATACCGGAGGAGGATTTTTTGTCAGGAATTCGATCCAGGCTTTTCCATGTGCCCTCTCGTGATATTGAAGCGTCTTCTCATCTTCCTGTCTTGTACCAACTCCATACTTTGATGGATTATGTTTTGCTTCTTCTGAAGGATATTTGGTGTAGATCTCCACACGGATCTCCACAGGATCGATCTCTCCCATCGACATGTTGGCGTTTGCTTCTGTGATAACAATGGGTGCCGGCATGTCAAATTGAAAATGCCCGTACGTCATTCCAAATTTGCCCAACGACGCATCAATGCTATCCGGCAGAAAGGTGACATGAATTCCATTGAAGTCCATCCGTGCCTGACCTGCAGCATCAACCTTTGCAGAAGCAGGAACCGGTGCTGTGATCTTACTCAGTGCCATCGCCTTTCTTGCGGCTTCTTTTACATCCGCATCGAGGGCATTTGAACTGAATTGTTTGATCTCCTCCGTGGATAGTTTACGCAGTTTTTCTACAAGTGCCTCTCCTGCATCGGCCCTGGTTAACGTGATCCCTTCAATGATCAGCCGGTTCTCTCCTCCAAAGTTGGACCATAACCAATCCCGTCCTACCGCTTTTACAATAGCTTCCCGGTCGGAAGATCTGCGAAGCAGATCGATGATAGCGCCTTCATCCAGGAATGAAGTACTTCCTTCCAGCATATCCTGGATGAGCCAGGTTTTTGTATTGGTATCGAATGGTCCTAACTCTTTTTCCCGCGACACACAGGCTCTTGCTTTATTGTCGCTGAATAAGCTGTTAACAGGCCCTTTCTTATCCCGTAATTCCTTCAGGTAATCCTGCAACTGTTCAGCTGTAAATACTTCAAGGCCGAACAGCCGGGGAACGAACAAAGCGATATCCAGCAGGGTGCTGCCGATTGACCGTTGAATCGTGGCCGATGAAAGCCTGGAAACGGTTGGCGGCTTTTTGCCAGATAGAACGGATGATGCAGCGGAGTCCGCTTCTTGTTCATACAGATCTCCGGCTTTTCCGATCTGAAGACCGGTTTTGTCCGGAAAAGCATCAGCCTGCTGGATCACGTGGGTTAACTCATGCGTCAGTAATTGTTTTCCTGTTTCGGCTTCAGGCGCAAATTTACCTTCATCAAAAACGATATTGTTTCCTACAGTATATGCGGAAGCGTTGATAGCATTGGCGGAGTCTGCGGCTTTGGCATTTGTATGAACGCGCACCTTGCTGAAATCATGATCAAAATGGGAGCCCATGTGCTGAAGTGTGTCACGGTTCAATGATTGCCCGGGAGAGTCAACCACTTCCTGCACGGCGTCCTGCAATCCGGCATCCGTTTTAATGGCAGAACTGTCTAAGCGTGTTTTTTCCTGTTCTCGCTTTTGTTGATTTTGCCGCTGACACCTGCCGCACTTTCCGCCGCAACTGCATTTGGATGGTGCATTCATTTCATACACAGGCTTCATGTCCGGGCATTTTATTCATACAAACAATAATCATCAGGAAGACAGTTGGCCGCGGGCATCCTGCCGGTTGAAATGATGGGTGCTGAAAAAAGCAGCGGACAGGATAGGGTTGACTATCATTTATCTGGTACAAATTGTTTCAATGCCAAATGACATTCACCGCGAAGCGCATAATCCCATTCATCCGAAACATCAACGGTATTCACACGTGCACAGGCATCCCGCAAGGGACGCTCAGCACTGGGGTCATTTATAAGACGGAGAGCGGCCACGATCCACGCAGCCTGCCGCGACGCGGCTGTCTGTAATATTGAGACGAGATAGGGCACAACCACGCTGCCATGAGCAACGAGCGCAACAAATGCCGGCGCAGACAGATCAAGCACGGGTGTTCCCAGGCGGGACCCTTCTGCCTCTTTCTTTCCCAGCTGTTGAATGATATCTTCTACTTCGGTCTTAGTCATTTAATTTCCTCCCGTACCATTATTTTTATTTACAGATGAATTCGATAAGAATTACGAAAGTGTGTTTCTGGTGACCGCGCCATTTACTACGCGGACAGAGGTCGACCAGGATGCAGATACTGCGCCTGAAGGCCCGGCCAGGCTGGTAACATAAGAGCAGTCCCATTCAAGATTATCCGTAGGTCCGTATGGCTCGCTTGGCGGATCACCCATAGAGATCGCCAGGCCTTCTGCGCCTACAGTATCTAAAAATAATTGCCTGAAAGGAGCACTTGCCTGGTTTTGCCCGCTCCTCGCAAAATCATCTATCACCTGCCCCTGCGTAGGGGAAGTTGTTCCATTTCTCTTAAGCAGCGTATCCTGGAAGGTCTGCCGGAATGTATATTGAGAGGGAATGCATGGACTCGGTACCAGGCCATAAAGCTGGATGCTGGACCCTACTCTTGTACCGGTATCGAAAGGACCTGCATTATTGCCTGCCCAGTAACCCTGGCCGATAAGATAGGGGTAATACGTGCCGAGGGTCATCCCGCCATCGAAGGCACCCGACTTTACCGTGACCATTCTTTTGGGCGTACCACAGCTTCCCCCGGCTGCCGGCGCCGGCGCTGGTGCAGCTGATCCGCCGGCAGCAGCCTGGCGGACAGATTCACCCTGCTCCCCACTGGTGGTTGGAATGCGGCTATCCTGGTCATTTACCGCTGTAATGTCTGCATCACTATGGGGCTTGACTTTCGAAAAATCAACCCCAAACCGGCTTAGCCCGGGATCCGGTGGCCTGCCCTGCGCTGAAAAACCCTGTATTCCCGGAGCATTCCCCGTATCCTGCAATAGCCTGTCCTGTTCTACTTTATCTTTCTGTTGCAGGCTTCCCCTGTTGTGCAACATCATGTTTGAAGCATTGTTGTGCTGATTCCTGGAAGATTGATAATACGTGCTCATGATTTTCTTTTGGGTGGTTCATCGCCTGCAAAATCTGCTGTATGCTTACATTAAAGGTTACTAGCTGTTACCTGGTTTACTTTTCGCTTTTGACGGTTGCGGTTTGGCCTTTGGAGGCTTCGCTTTTCCTGGCTTTGCCTTCGCAGCGGGTTTGACCTTTGGTTTCGGCGCGACAACCTGAACCGGCGTTCCTTCTTTCGCCCATTCCCAAAGCCATTTGGCATTTGATTCAGCCAGTCGTACACAGCCATGTGATGCCGGGGTACCCGGTAGAACGCCTTTATGAAGCCCTTCAGCGCCAT
Organism: Chitinophagaceae bacterium; assembly: GCA_040509495.1. Classification (GTDB taxonomy): domain Bacteria; phylum Bacteroidota; class Bacteroidia; order Chitinophagales; family Chitinophagaceae; genus Terrimonas_A. The sequence continues at coordinate 15,392 of JBEVKW010000173.1, forward strand.
TGAACCGTTGAAAATATTTCATTGGAGCTCCTTCATATTTTTCCCCTTTTTTACACCCAGCTGATCCTTTATCTGAATCATGCGAGCCCTTTGCAGACACACATTTCCCGTATGTTGAGGATTTATGTTCCTTATCCCGCTCGTATATCTTATAGGATCCCGGTGTTGTTTCATGACCCTTCTTACCGGACGAAACAGGCATTGTTTTAACAGCCTTACCGTCTTCCAGTGCCGTTGCGGTCTGCTTGCCAAGATCTATTACTATTTTTCGCTGTGGCTGTTTGGGTGCTGCTTTCGCCTTCGCCTTACCCGCGGGAGCTTTTTGAAGCAAGGTCGGATCAGGCAGGTCAAAGCTATCTGACGCTTCCGCAGTATCCTGTTCTCCGGCCAGCACAATATCCTCTTCTTCCTCAACATCCAGAAGAGCAGCCAGTTCTTCCTCGGTGGGATTCGGTAAATCGCCTTCGAGGCCGGGTTCGTCTACATAACCGCCTTCTTCCGTTTCTTTTCCCTGCTCTATTTCGCTTTCCATTGCTACGGCCTCCTCTTCCATCACCTTTTCTTCGCCACCCAATTCGCGCTCACTATTACCTGCAAGCTGAAGTGCCGGGCTTGACCTCTGTTGCGACACATGGGTCAATTCATGCGCTAATAATCTTTTACCTTCTGCAGTAGCAGGATTATAATTTCCGCGTCCGAAAACGATATGCTCTCCCACGGTAAACGCCCGTGCGTCTACCCGTTCGGCAGAATCAGCCGCCTTCTGCCCGGTATGGATTTTTACATTACTGAAGTCATTACTGAAACGCGATTCCATTGCAACCTTCGTCTCATTATCAAGAGCGCTGCCAGAAGAATTGAGCGCCTCTTCTACGACTGACTGAGTTGTTTTTCCGTTTGGACTGCGTTGTATATGTGCACCATTTTCTTTCGACGCATCAGCTTTTGAACACTCATCACACATCGTACCCGACGAAGAAGGTCGACCGCACGCACACTTTCGCTGCAAGGGCTTGTTCCGAAAAGTTCCGTCTTCGGTTTTTGATTCCTGCCCAAATGATTTCATTGACCGCATATTCTGTGATTTAAAAATTCAACTGTCTATTCACTATTCTTTCGCAACACTATCATGCTTTCTACTTTTTCTATCCGCTTGAACGCTGATGTAAGCAACACTTCATCCACAAACTTTTTAACTCCCGGAAAATAATCAGCATAGTCATGAAATGCCACATATCCTCCCGGTATGATCCAGTCGGAGAAATGGTAAAAATCACGGGACACATTCTGATAATCGTGAAGGCCGTCAATAACAAGCAAGGATATCGGCGCATCCCAGGGAACTTCATAAGATCTTGCCTGAACGATCTTTACGAATTCAGCTATTCCCGCCTCCAGTATATTTTTCTGCAGCATGGGCAGCGAAGGAGGAAATGTCTTCAATCCCAAATCCACCGCTCCCTGTTTGCCATCATGCGGATCAACGGAAACGATCCTGAGATCAGGGAAATACTTTTTAACGATCGCCCCCATGAGCACGGTCGCTTTTCCATGGTAGCTTCCTGCTTCGATGATATAGCCGGCTGAACTTAAAGAACAAGCCTGGTGTGTAATGGTCATCAACAAGCGTGCTTCCTCTATACTTAACCAGCCGTACACCTTATTCATTCCCGCCAGTAACCGGGGATGATCGGCGGTGGAACCGGATGATACGCGATTGGCTGCTCCTTCCACGGCTAACTGTTCCCATTCCTTATCATACTGACCATTCCACTCCCGCACCCATTTTCTGACAGGGTCATCAAACTCTCTTTTTACAGGATGTATCCAGAATATATTTTGCTTGCGGACATTTCGTTTGATCTCATCCACATTCAACGGCAGCTTATACCGCACGAGATCATATTCACACGGATTGGAACGGATCTCATAACCAAGCAACCGGACCAGCGTCGGCAAGATCACTTCTTCAGAAGCCCAGATCCCTGTATGCTCCATGATGTGTTGCAGTTGGGTATCGTTCTTAAAGAGTTGAACAAGATCATGCACGGCATGCCGCATAAAAACAGCAGATGGCCAGAAGGTCCAGTGAACAAACTTCTCCTCGCCTTTATCGAATTTTTCGAGGAACGGCTTCCATAACTCATACTCACTGAAAGCCTGTAGGGCAACGTAATTTTTTTTATTGTGCCTGTCAATACGATCAGGATTGCTGGAAAGCATCCCTGTCGAAGAAAACAGGGTGCCGATGGTAGCCGCCAGATAAGCAGGATAGCCCTTACGGATACAAAGCTGATCGGAATCGACGATCGTCAGGCAATCGAACTCATATTGGTCCAATGCAAACTCCATACAATCCAGTGCAAACCTGTGCAGGTAACCATGCTTTGCAGGTATGGGATTGGGATGAATGACGGCATTGAACGACGCATAAGGAAAATCTGCGGGAATAAGACCCGGATCATTGCTCCCGTTATAAAGTAAAATAACCGAAGCAGGATCATTGTAATAAAGGTTCCTTACGAGATCTTCAATACAATCACTGCGTTCATGTACAAGGCAGGCGTATATATTGCTGAATGATGCTGGCGTCACCTCGGGAACAGGATCATCCGGCAAGCCTTGCTGCTGGTTTATTTCAAGCGGCTTCCCATTGAGTGCATATGAATGCCAATCCGAACCCATAATAGTTTGTATCTCTTCGTCAGACCAATGATGCCACCATGCGCCTGAGGTTTTCTTTGGACTGACATTGCTTTCATGGATCATGTGGACTGAAAAATCATTCTTCTCCAGTACCGCCACATTTTCAGGAGCTGTATTCCAAACAAAAAGCCCATCCATTCCCACATCTATTTCCGCAAAACGGTTCCGCGCCCATAATTCTTTTGTGTAGCATAAAGAACTTCCCAATAACCAAACCCGTTGATCAGGTGGGTAGATATAACAATAGGCTTTCTGATTCTTCAGATCATAGTAAAGCAGTTTATTAATGCCACAAACACCCACACTGTATTGCTGCAGGGAAGAAACCTGGTAAGTCAGTCGCCAGTCTGCATACCAATCATCATCATCCCAATTAACGATGATCGTACCTTTTGCATACCCGCAGGCGATATTCATTTTTTCGCCGAGTGTTATTTTGCGTTCAAGCCTGTAATAATGAATGCCGGGAATATCAGGCACAAGATCTTTTACAGGATCTGATCCATCGTCTATAATGATAAGTTCTTTATCCGGGTAATCCTGCCGCTGAAAATACCTGATCGCATGCGGAATGAATGCTCTCCTGTTATACGTGGGCATGATACACGAGACCATGGGCAGAGATGGTGCCTGCATGTGTGTTGTATATTTAAAAAAGAAGAGGATAAAAGAGAGCAGGCCGGAGGAATGGTATTTAATAAAAAACGAGGACTGCTTGACAGACCTCGTAATGCGCAATACAGGATTCGAACCTTCCATTTGATTCGCAGGCGAAGTTTATAATAACCCGTGAGCTTTCTATACTACGACTACTAACAACTGACTAATACCAAAAGAATGAATTGCACATACTGAAGTTAATCCTTTTCTGCAAGCAAACCTTCTTTACCAGGATATTTTTACGCGTTATTTTCAAGTGGCACATTTGTATCGCCGACTCTGACAGCACCGTTCCGTACAATGATCGAAGGCGACCTTCTGCTGGGAACTACATTCCACATTACCGCCCACTGATCATTACGGGTCTTTTCTTTTAATGGTGTTACCACAATACCATGATCGAAAGACTTTTTCTGATCACCATCCATGCTTTCAACGAGGTTTTGCGAGATCATAAGACGATGCCCGAGAAAACCCCAGACACTGATGCCGTTGATGAGAATGTCTTCATTACCCATCCGTTCGAGTTTTATGGTATTATTCTCAATGACCGTATTGCGGGCATTGCCTACAAAGATTCCGTAACGATCGATCTTACCAACAAAATCAGGTAAACGGATACTGATATTATTTCCTGCAATTAAAAGATTGCTCAATGTATCGGGTTCGCGGTTGTTTGTTCGATGGCTTACGCCGGCATGTATCCCCTGCAGCACATCGCTGATCACGTTATTCAATATATGAATATCCTTTGCCAGCCTTCCCCCGATGGTAATGCCCTGTGCCGCGAATGATTTGTTTTGCGCAGCGATCGCTTTGATATAATCTTCGAACAACCGGAAATCATTCATCAATCTCTTATCAGTAACAAATCTTGCAGCCAGTTTGCTGATCCTGGTGCGTAATTCGTCTGCAGATCTTGCAGGAGCAGGATAAGCCCTGTCCAGTGCCTGCCGCCACTCGTTCTTTAGTGACGACGCGCTGCGGAAGTTAACAGTGAAGTTTCCCGAATTGATCGTCACATTATTATCCGGAGAAGATGCACCGATCTGCCCGGTGCGTATATTCGATGCAAGCCGGTTCCTGATACCCAGTTCAAGTTTTTGCTCGATCACTTTACGATTGCCAAAATCATAGCCTTTGATGTTGTTCGATTCGATCCATGCCTCGGAAACATTCACCAGCAATATCCCCTGTTGCAGTGTAGCCACGCTTAGATCGCAATCTTCTATCCGGACAGGACAAGGAGTTTCCACATCATTGTTCACGGTAATACAGGTGCAGCTTCGTGTTGCTGCTGCACCGCTTTTTATGGTGAGCTGATCAATGTTTACAGATTCGCAATTCATAAAACTGATCACGCCATTCAGGCCATTCGGTAGTGGCAGCTCATTGCGTGTCAGCCGTGCTTCAGCATACAGGTCACGAACTGTGACCACTTTGCAACGATCAAATACCAGAGCAACTTCTGTGTTGGCGCAGATGATCCTCGTCGCAGGTCCACATCCCGTCAATTTAAGATTTCCTTTGTTGCGAATGATCACCAGCTGATCCATTGGATATATACCGGCCTGGAAACAGATCTGTGCATCAGCTCCGTCCGGAATACTGGCAAACACTGCTTCCCATCCTTTAACCGGTTTAACGACATAGGTGCAGGAACCACCTCCGCTTGTTTTTTGACAAAGAAGATCGAGCGCCTGCTGTACATTTTTAACTTCCGGGGGAAACTTGCAGGTCGTATTGTTAAAACAGATATCCTTCGCACAGATATCCGTCAGGGAAGGAAACAGTTCGCGGCAATCATCCTGCACAACGGCCTGTCCATTCTGGATCTTAAGAAATGCAAGCCGACAGTAAGCATGATCCGTGCCTTTTCTTGCCTGGGGTTTTGGTACCCCCGGTGAAAGTTCAGGCCATTCAATATTGCCGCTGACTGTGCGAGCAGGGATCAGCCAATAATCACCCACTTGAAAAGTGCCACCATCAAAAGACACCTGTATTCCATCTTCAATATCCGTCCATGCTGCAGCGACCGGTTGTCCATCAACAGTTGTTGCAGCATCACTCATATCCCAGAGACGGAGTTTCAGCCCGGCACTACCCCTGTATTGCGGGATCGCTTTTAACTTAATGCCAAGTGAATCCTTAAAGGTCTTATCGATCTGCACCAGTGGGTTAGGGCTGGCTCCGAAAGAAGATGATCTGTCGACGATTTCGGCCCACTGGTTCCCGGCAAACCCGGAGATCTCATCCCGTCCGAGGCTGTCTACCGTGAGTACATTCTGTGCAACATTGCTGATGCGCGTTTCGGTGCTCGCATTATTGCGCGACCATACGATTGACTGAACCTTACCGGCTGCATTTACTTTTTGTACCTGTATCCTGTAAAGTTGATTTTCCAATCGCAGGAAGCCTGCCTGTGCCGGCAACACGCAAGGATCTTTATCATCCTGTGCAGGTTTGGTCTTTGCGCTTAGTTTACCATTGGGAGATGCTGTCAACGCATTCCATTCAGGAAACGTCGAAGCGCACGAGCCCGATCCGTTATCCTGTACGTTTAATAATCTCACCTGCCAGACGGTCTGCAGTCTTGTGGTAGTATCTGCTTCTCCCAGTGCGATCTCCTGTATGGAAGGGTCATCGATATAACTTACCTCCTTTTGCCAGGCTTTTAAATATACAACGTAGCTGCCATCTTTTAAGGTCGTGGAGTTTGGCGGGCTGGTAACAGGACTGTTTGGAACGGAAAAGTCAGACAGGTCGGGATCGGGATAATAAGGTTGAGTGCGGTAAGTTACCGCCTGATCAGGTTCCAGTTCGCAGAGTAATCCGTTCACGTACATGCGGCCCGGAGAGATCAGCAGATCAGCACCATTGGCTGCAAGCGTGATCCCGAATCCGGGATGCTTTTGCGGTGCGCCGGACTCACCGATCACATCGATGGCCTCTGTGAAAGTCCGGTACTGCTCAATCTCCACTTCTTCATTCCAGTCCGCATCGAGCTGCACTCTCCCCTGCTGCAAAAGAACACCACTATAGTGTTTTTTGCGGTCAAACGTTTTTCTTGAATAATCGCCCGGCATGATTTGATCCTCCTATTTTAAAAAGATTTATGAGCCATAAAAGATTCCAGCTTCTAATCCGAACCTCAGGTATTCATTTAAACGGGTCTTAAGATTCATTTCGCGCTGCGGTTGATACAGATCGTGGAAGGCTCCCATTTCTGCACCGTCATCCGCACCCTGCGTGATCTCGGTGGCACAGTGAGCACTGAGCTGACAATAGGCCGCCTTTCCGTATAACAATGAATTGAAGACCGGCCTGATGCGTGTTGCACTGGCTTCATCTGCGGGCTGGCAATTATATGGCCGTGGAAGCCTTGAGCCCGGCGGAATATAAGAGAAGCGTACACATCCTTCCTGCAAACGCTGCGCTTCAACCGGAAAAGGATTAATACCTGACAGATCGGTTCCGGAATAAAAGATCGTATTGGATGCCAGTTCCATGATCCGTGTGGATACCCGGCCTATGACCGTAGTGTTTTCAATCACCAGTGGCGCACCATACCTGGTACCTGGCCCTGAATATGCCACGAGATCTTCACTGCCTGCATCAATAACAGATCCGCGGATGCTGAGCTTCGCATCTTCATTGATCTGGATGGGGCTGATAATCGACCTGTCGATATTCACCTGAACGCCGGGTATTTCGACGATCAATGCAGGTTGCTGTTGCTGTTCCGGTGGCGAATCTGCCGTTGGTATCGTGTTGCCCAATATCGTGCAATGCAGGATCCCGAGCACTTCAAGCTGGTTGGCGGCGCCTGTGTCATCATTCAATGGTAAACGCAAACACGAATGGCCGATCAGTAGTCCATTGATAAACACCTTTGAATTCTCTCCGCCCGTGATGCTGATCTCTCCGGCAGGTAAAAGCGCTGGCCTTTTCAGATTAGCAGCACGGATCTCAATGATCTTACCTTGTGCCACCCTGATCGTCAGTGCTTCCACATATAATTCATTGTCGGAGATCTCTACCACTCCGCCTGTACTTTCCAACGCTGCGAGTGCCAGGGAGATGCTGGCCTGATCTTCCGGCACCCTGATCTTTTTGATCTTTTCCAATTCCGGCTGAAAGCTGCTGATCCTGGAATAGTCTCCGCCACTCATCTGATCGCTGAATCCATAATGATAATCCACCTGTACAACAGATGGCAGGCTGGCCGGAGGAAACGCGATCCTGCCTAACACCGGATCGATGGCGATCTTTCCGGCAGGCATATTACACCAATCACCGCTTCCATCTGATTTGTCTGACAGGTTGCAAATGCAGATCGATGATAACATACCGGCATCATCCGGAGGAAATGGCAGCGCTCCGTCATGGTAGATCATAACGCTTTTACCGGGTCCGTAATAATCACCCGGGTATTCACGCATGATCAGTCGTTTTATGGGCATCGGCACATTGACCGGTTGGGCCAGGTGAGTTATTTCATCTTCCCGTTGCGGCATATTGTACAACTGTATATCCCTGCCCAGTATATCGAATTTATACCTCGCAGCATCTACTTTATAGGCCGGCGAATGAAGTTGCGAGTATGCATCCAGTCGCCACAGGAATATGCCTGTATGATGAATATTGTATTTTCCTCTTTTTGACTCGATTCTTCTTACGTCGGCTGTTCTTGCATGTCTGTCAAATGGCGTGTTCACATACTGCATCGCAATTTTCGGGCGCAGGTCTGTGACGGATAAATTTTTTGGTCGAAGATGATTGAGATACTGCGTCGTTGCAAGCAATTCAAAATATTCAACCACGTTGGCATTCCATCCGGTGACGTCGAAAGCAAGTTGCTCGAGCATGGAGGCTGTACCTTTCCTGCGACGGTAAGCGATGGTATTGGCTGCCTGTGAGCGCTGGCTGAAACGTGCACCAGGAAAGGTGTTCAGCCCGCGTGCGGCCACCAGTTCGCCGATATAAGGCACCACCCAGTTGGCACAGGTTTCAATGAACTGATCATCGTATAACTGATCCAGGTTTTCTTCCAGCACGGCAACCTGTTCTGCTACCAGTGCAAGCAAAGCCTGAACAGGTCCTTCTTTTTCTATATCGCCTGAAACGCCGTCTTTCAACGCAAGACTGGTATCCCGGATGCGGATAAAAGCCGGCAGCAATTCAAACAGTGTTTTTTTATCAAAGCTCATGGCAGTATATTCAGTTCAACTGGTCGGGGGTCAAGTGTTAACAATTCTGCAGCTGCATCCGCTGTCGGCATGCGGCACGGTATCAGGTATTCCAGTGTCGGAGCAGGCTGATCCGAACGATAGAGATAATTTATATTAACGGCAGTAACGCCTTTTGTACGTTGAATAGTTGACACTACTTCACTGTAAGTTACCGGCTGGCCGAACTTCCGTTGATCGAATGAAAAACCTGCACGCAGGTTTTGCTCCACTTCCGCAAGTACTTTCTCGGGCAGATAAGTGGCGTCCAACTGCAGGTCGGCCACCACCTGGAAAAAAGCAGGAACGTATGATTCAACTTTTACCGGAACCTGATCACTGCCGGCTAAGCTGATCGCTTTCAGCAGGCGCGTATGCAGTTTTGAGCCTTCGGGCACTAACGCACCTGCTGCTGCCGCTACTGTGAGAAAAATATGCTGACGCTGATTTTTCCAGGTCCAGGTTGCCAGTGCCTTTCCGATCCCGGCAAAGGCCCGGGAAAAATCTTCATAATCCTGGAGGGATACAATTCTTTCTAATGTGAGGATGGTCAATGAGGCATTGCTCTTCGCTTGTTCGAGCCTTTCGGGATCCTGTGCGCCGGATGCTGCAACAGGATTAACAGCAGATTTTACCCCAAGCGGCAGGGTCATCAGTTGCGACAACTGGTTTGCCTTCACGGTTCCGCCTGATCCAATGCCCTTTCTGTACCGGGCTTTTACATTTGCCTGCCCCGTTGGTAATCTTGCGCCGTTTATGCCATCTCCAAATATGACGGTGGTCTTTCCTTCGTTATCCAGTCTTGTAATGTAAATATGCTCTTCGCGATCATGATCAAGAAAATAATTTACTTCCTGCCATAGGAGATCGTTCACACGTATTTCAAGTGTTGTTTGATTTCCGGATGGCAAATTCGCGCCGATATAGGTCAGCGGTGGCTGCTTCAGGGTGAACTGTTGGAAAGACAGGGTAGCATCCCCACTTCCCAGCACTTCCTGAACCGTTTCTCCATGCGTGGCTTCCGCCACATTCGCATTGATCGTTACCGTTCTGGGTTTGTATTCGTATTTCAGCGCATCCGAGAGATAAAGAACGGAAAGGCCATCTTCAATCGTCACATCATCAAGGCTCGCCAACTCACTTGTATAAACACCGTTGAGATCACTGCGTTCGCCATTCAGCGCGATTGCCTGCCCGGGTTTTAAGCCGGGATAATAGCGGCCAAGCATAATGATCTTCCCTTTTATATCATCCTGGATCGGGAGTTCGGAGAGACGAAGCCGTTCACTCTGCGCGTATACGGTGATCGACCGGATCGCTTCCAGGTCTTTATTGACCGTATCGTACCAGTCATCTTTTACAGTAAGACTGAGTGCCGTTGTTTTAGTACTGATATTATATTCCGTACGTGATGTTACATCTGCTGTTGACACCTGGTAGAACCCAAGCGGCTTCGTTTTATTGACAGGGTTCTGCACTGCGATAAAACTATCCGGCAGGATCTCTTCGTACGCTGCATCCAGGTAGATCATGCCTTGCTGCTCCACATTCGTCCAGTCTTCCCATGACACGGGATTTACCGGCGTATCACCCTTATACTTCACCTGCTTTGGTGCATTGTACCCAAACACCGCCGCCTTTTTTCTGAACACATAAACTTCCGGTTCTCCGGGAGGAGGCTCTTCATCGTCTGGCTTTACGTTCACACTTTGCGATAGTTCATGTACCGACCAGTTATTGGCCTTCGACAGTGCAGAAAATTCGGTCTCCTTCCACACTTTTGTTTTCACTGCATTGACCACTGACTGCTTCAATACAAACTCCTGCGGCGCCAGAAACAGGGAGAACATACCCATGAAAACCATTTTAGGAGGCTGGTATTTAGGCAATACCGGCTTGGGTTTCAATTCAACCTTTGTTGTTTTCAGCTCATTATCGATCTTCACTTTCAACACCGTCCTTATGTATGGATCTTCTGTGATAGCAGGATTTTTATTTCCCCTGATCATCAGTATATCTCCTTGCTTTAAACCTGTATCAATTCCCTGGAACACGATCACCTCTGTTAATGGAAACTGAGGCACCGTCAAACGCGGCTTCATGGCATTCCACTCCGGCCTTACCTCGATATCACTGATCGTTTCAAACGTCTGTGCTTTCTCGTCCGGACCCGGTATGCTTTGGATCTTGATCCCTTTCGCTAGCGTAAAAGGAGGAAGTCCTTCCTGCAGGCTGGCCGGCCCTTTTGCAGAGGCTACCGGACCTAATGCACCCGGCGTATTATCAAGGGTGAATGCAATATGCGTGGATGCAGCTACTCCCGCACTTAGTTCATACCCTACCATCCTGGCCATTTCCAGTACAGAGAACCGTTCAGTAGCGGTACCCAGGTAAGATTCATTGGCGATCCTTTCCTGGTAAAAAGTCAGCACATCTGATGTGATGGCCCATGCATCCAGTAATCCTATGGTAAAATCATTTGTATTCCTTGTTTTCAGTTCACGAAGGAGGGAATCATTTGGCGACAATGATAACCGCGCGAGTAAACTATTCCGGAATTGACTGTAAACACCCGCACGATAGGCGATCGCCGAAAGACCCGGCCGGTTCTCGATCTTCGCTGGAGTTTGTACAGACAATCCTTCACAGCAATGACAGGTATTCATTTCTCCCATGGTATAAAAGACTTTTATTTTCCCCCTTGCATGTCCAGTTTAAAAACGCCCCGTTCCGGAAAGCTGGGATCATTATCAAGCCGTGCAATCTCAAAGCGATTCAATAATAGCTTGCCGTCACGCAGCGGCTTATCGTCATCCATACCCTGCCGTTGGAATACAGTGATCCTGACCGACTGTACGCCTTCTGTTTGTTGAGCGGCAGCATAGACGGGGCTGAGATAAACAGGCTGACCGAAGCTGAAATTATCCGGATGAAAGATGCCGGGCTTTCCTTTGGCGGAGATCTTATTGCTGAAGACCTGCAACAACGCTTTTTTTACTTCACTTTTAAAATATTCCGGCTTTACACAGACCGTCATTTCTATCTCAAGATTTACAAACTGCGGCAGGGTCACTTCCAGGTCCTGGCCTGCCATCCTGTATTTTTCTATATCGTTACGCAACCTGTTTTTAAATTCTTCATCGATGGTTTCTCCGCCAACTCTGTCGACACTGAGAAACACAGTACGCCAGCTGCCGGTCCATCGCAGCGATGCAGCTGTCCGTTGGACACCGGGGATCACTCGCTTTGACACCTCTTCATAATCTGCCAGCGTTACGGCCCTTTCCTGCCTGCGGAACGCAATGGGCGCCCGCATTTTTACAGTTTGCATCGTTTCTGCTTCCATTCCACCAATAGCCGGCAGTGGATTCCACACTTCCTTGATTTTATCAGGTGTGATGCCGGGATCTGCAGATACCAGGTGTTTTAATGATTCAGGACCAATATTTCCTTTCAATCCATTACCAACCCGGTAAGCCGCAATAAATGTCGTTTCCGCCTCCGGGCGCTTTCCTTCCTGGTCATTGCCGAAACGGAGGAATGCGGTGCCTTCGGATTCTATCTCTACAACAAAATGCTCATCATTATGCTTGCTGCCCAACAGATCGCGCTTAGGGGTCCATTCTGTAGTACCGTCCGGCCTGTTAAGGGTAATGGCAGGTGATAACGCGGAAGCCGTCCACGATAAAGATGCTTTAGCTGATACCGGTAATGCATTCTCGTGGTATATCACCGATTGTGTAAGCGGGCTTTGCTTTAAAAACGGACGGTATCTTGCCGGCACTGGATCGGCATCAGCTTTTTCGCAGCCGCAGGCTGAAGATTGTATAATACTCAAGCCTGTTCTGGATCCATCATTGGTAGCCGGCACAGCGGGCAGTCTTTCCTGTACCGTAAATCCATGATCTACCAGGATATTATTGCCATACGCAACACTTATCTTATTGGTCTTACCTTCTTCATCGGTTGATGAGACGCAAAGAGGAAAAGGCAGCGCATCCATGTTATGCCACTTTATACTTGTTACTTTCACCGGCAGCGGTGTTCCCAGTGGGTCCTCTATCAGCTCAACCTCCGTCAGCTTTACTGCATGCCGGTTCAATGGATTGGCATCACTTTCCTTGCCGGTGTTTGGGCCGGCAACTTCGGCAAATACGAGTACCTGTCCTTTGGTTAATCCCGGGAAATGACCTTCAAGCGATGCACTGGTTGTGCCTTTGGGAAGGCAATAGTCTTCCTCCATCCAGGTATAGAAATTCATGGTGTTATGTTGTTCATCAAGCCTTTCATCGTGCATCAGTTCAAATATTTGGAGGTCGGCAGGCAATACAAAGTCAAAGATCTGGTTGGTGATCCCTCCTGCCGGGTCTTTCACTTTATTGATCAGGGATTCAAATAATTTCTGATCAGGCCTCACGAGTGAAGGATATTTGCTTCGTTTTGTCAATACTTTCGTAGGCTCCTTTCCATACGTCTTTGTCAATGGAAGATTATGCACGCCTGGCGCTACTTCTACATGCAGCCATGTTCTCGCATTGGAGCCATCATGCATGAAATAATCAACCAGCCTCGCATGCCGTCTTATGGAACTGCGCCGGCGCGCTGTTCCCATGTATGCTTCCGTCGCAATGGCATCCTGGCGGTAACTGAGATAATCTGCTGTATAGGCAAGCAATTCAACCAGTACAATCCCAAGATCTGCAGGGTTTCTTTCCTTCCACTGCGGCACCAGCAACGCCATACGGTCAAGCATCAATTGCCTGAAACTCGCATAATCTTTCGCGAGATAGTTGATATCAGGAGTGGCTTCCACTTCATCATCACAGTCGCAGGATGGCTTGCAATCAAAATCGTTATCACATAAAACTTTGAAAGAAAAATCCACTGAAGAAAGTAACGGATCATACCCTGCCGGCGGACCTCCATGTTTGTCATCCGCAACAAGGCGAAGTGTATACGTGGAATAATCGCCGGCTGTACTTACTTTAACCAGTACTATTTTCCCGGCACCGGTGGGAGGTGAACTGACAGGAGAATCCGGGGGCGAACCGGGACCATAGCTAATGGAGATGACCCTGATGTTTTTGATCCGCTCGCCGCCTTCAATAATAATGTTGGCAGCTTGTAAACTTCCCGGAAGAATGCTATTGACGAAATGCACCGCAAGCGTGGTCTGCCGGTCTTCATAAGCATCATTCTTATCATCAATGACCTCAAGAAAATCGATGCCGTTCAAAACGGGATGATCCTTCAGCGCAGTGCGCCGCTGTTCACTGTGGCAATAGTAATGCATATTCTTTATTGGGAGAATTGGGCAACTTTCGTTTCCTGTGTTCGCCTGACGGTATAGGTAACTGAAACCTCCAGCCGGGAATCTTCGCTGAGTACTTCAATGCTTTTGACTTCTATAAGATCGCCAAGCCATTGTTGGAGGGATCCCTGTACAAGGAATTGTGTGGCGATCGCCACCTGGTCACTATTGGGTTCGAATACAAGCTGCATCAAACCACATCCGAAATCAGGCCGGTTAACGCGTTCGCCGGGATTAGTGAACAGCACCTGCGCAATAAGATCGCGGATATGCCGATCATCACTGGCCTCTGCCGTTCTGTTATTATTATCAAAATGAAGGGGGAATGCAAGATTCATATAGGTTATTTACATGCCGATCACTCTTGTTTGTGTGGCCACGATCATTAAGGGCGTTCCATTGGGAGCGCAGATCGACTGGCTGTCCATCAACAGCACCGGCATTCCATTGGAAAGTATCCTTGTTGCCGCCGTGATCCATTGTGCCGTAACACAGGGTACAGGTGAACCGGATACATTGAACGGACAACCCGCAATGGTATACGGAGCCGGTTGCAGAACAATGGGCTGTCCGCTTACCAATACTCTTGTGTTGGGAGAAGTAGGTTGTGCTTGCCCTGCATGCGCGCATAACACGGTTGCACCAAGATGTAATAAGGGACCAGGCATGTGGTAAGGTTTACGTTAAAAAAGTTGTTAGGGAGGGATCGACAGGGCTTAAAGCAGTTGGGGGTTTGTTCAGCGTAAGGTTTGCGCTGATGCCGCAGCTTTATTTTGCCTGATCCCGAAAAATCCGGTTTAAACCGAAGATCTTCTTTTTTTGAATTTGCAGATCTAGCCGATGAGCTCAAAGAATGATGGAGACATTATCAGGTGATCATCAACGCACCATTATTGATAGTTACCGAAGGTCCGGCCATTACAATGCTGGCGCCTTTTCCATT
>JBEVKW010000174.1:0-20136 GCA_040509495.1 Chitinophagaceae bacterium
ACCTAAACGAATCTTTATCGCAAACGATTCTACCTCTCTCAGTCCGCCCGGCCTTGGAAAAAATGGCGTCAAGAAAATGGGAGGCTGGCACCGTCTGAGCGCCGAAGGCAAGCGAAGGCACAAAAAAACTGTCTGAGCCAGCACGCCAATCGAAGTGAAGCACTCCGCTGGCGAGTTTTTTTTTGTGCAGGTGACACCCTCCCATTTTTAGCCATTTTTTCCGCAGCCTTGATCTTTTTTTGTTACTTTTTTTGCATCAAGGCAAAAAAAGTAAACGGAGTTTCCGAGCCCCCTCGGAAAAAACAGCGCCCTTGCCCGCCCGGCAACACCCCCGTATAAATACTATAACATAAATCTTCCCCACCAAAACAGTAGGATTTCCGCGTTATGTTTTTAATTTTGCATCTCCTTCCTCTAATCCTCAGCAAAAACTTCGTGCAGTAAAGATTGAAGCGGTTAATCCTGCTATCCTCGGCAAAGACTCTGCCCATAGGCTTTTATTCTCCATTTATTCGTGAAGGATCCTTCAGCAAAGCGGCTGTTGAATTGTGTTCGCCACCATTTAACCGTAGAATATGAAGAAGGCCTTCCAGGCACTGGTTTTTACAGGCATTGCATTTGCTTCAACTTTTCAGGCATCTGCACAGGATGCGTATCGTACCGCTAAGGCAGGTAAGGTATCACGGTGGACAGATGTTGCCGCCTGGCAGCGCTTCGATGCGATAAAGAAAACCTGGATCAATGCTGAACATTTTCCAACTGCCAACGATGGCGTAATTACTATTCAGCAAGGTGACAGCATTATTCTTTCCGGACAAACGGCTGCCGGCTTTTCTATTGACCAGGTGGTTATTGATCAACATGCGTCACTGCTTATTACACGGAATGAACAAGGTTCTATACTGCTTAATGATGGAGAAGGAGATGATATCCTTGTAAGGGGGCGTATGTATATCGATACAGACGGAATATTACGCGGCGATGGTAAAATTCAGGTAGCCGAAACAGGTACATTCTTGCTGAGCAGTAATGGGCTGCTTGCAGCTTCGCTTTTCAATGACGGAACCGTGCATTTTGGTGATAGGGGAGATGGAGCCGGGTCACTCGCCGGTTGCCAATTTGTAAATAATAAAACCTGCAGATGGTCCGGCGGTCAACTGTTGATGGATAGCGCCACTGTTTTTACCAACAATGGTCTGCTCCAGATCAATGCAGCCGGCACTGACCTGATCTGTAATGGAAATAAGAAACATCCTGCCCGGATCATTAATAACGGTGCAATTATTAATACGGCAACAGAACATGTAGTTGAATTTCGCGTGAAGGTTGAGAACAGCGGAAGTATCGGCGGTGTAGGCACGTTCCTATTTTCGGGTGGCACTAAAGGTGGCGGCGTGATCTCTCCGGGTGCTTCTCCCGGTCACCTTATACTGGGTAAAGGAATTCCTGCTTCACCAGTGATCCATATTGAGATCGCAACAACAGGAGCCGTTCCTGGTGTGAACTATGATCAGCTGACTGTTCCTTCTCTAACAGATCTTGCGGGCGCTACGATCAATGTTACCAATGCCGCTGCAGACACTGTAAATACGGAATACACCATCATCAATGCAAAGGGATCACTGCCTGAAAAGGGAAAAGGCTATCCTGAACTGAGTGTAAATGCACCAAGCAATTTCAGTTCCTCCTTTAAGAACAACAAGCTAGTGCTGGTGAAGATCGCCAAAGAGCCGCTTGAGATCACCTGGGGTGGCTTTCGTGCGGTTGCAAATGGCCGGGATGTTACGCTGAACTGGAATACTGTTGCAGACACGCGCACATCACATTTCCTGATCGAACATTCCCTAGATGGCGTAAACTATACTTCAGTGAGAAGGGTGGAAGTGAAACGCGGACTTGCCGGTGAAGTGAACTATGACCATATCTTTTCAGGCGCTGATCTTTTCCGCACAAATTATTTCCGTGTGAAGCAGGTGAATGCTGATGGCAGAACTGGGTGTTCTGTTGCCAGAAGTATTCGGTTCGATAAGGGCGCGGCAACATGCTTCCAGGTGGAGACAGATCCTGACAATGAAGCGCTGCAATTGAATGTTCAGGCGAAAAATGTAAAAGCCGTATTAAGCGATATCGAAGGCAAAACCTTGCACGAGTTTTCTTTACAACCCGGACAGTATGCCGTTTATATAGATGTGCTGGCTGCAGGCGCTTACCGGTTCAATTTTTTTGTGAAAGATGTGATGGTGGAGACGAAACAGTTTAGTAAACATTGAGGGAGTCATGCTGTGGGGTTGGTTGCCGGGCGGGCAAGAGCGCTTTTTTTTCCGAGGGATTGCCTCGGAGACTCTGATTACTTTTTTTGCCTTGATGCAAAAAAAGTAACAAAAAAAGATCAAGGCTACGCGCACATGGCTAAAAATGGGAGGGTGTCACCTGCACAAAAAAAACTCGCCCGCGGAGTGTTTTGGATTGATTGGCGTGTTGGCTCAAACAGTTTTTTTGTGCCTTCGCTTGCCTTCGGCGCTCAGACGGTGCCAGCCTCCCATTTTCTTAACGCCATTTGCGCTAGGCCGCAGCCCCTGAAAGCGGGTAGTGAACTCTTCCTGGTATCGAAGCATTACTAAAACTGCACGTCTCCTCTCTTTTATTGAAGTTGCAGTAAAGAAAGCAATGCAAATCTTCAACTACCATTTTGAGGTGGCACTTAAACGAATCATCCTCGCAAACGATTCTACCTCTCTCAGTCCGCCGGCCTTGGAAAAAATGGCGTTAAGAAAATGGGAGGCTGGCACCGTCTGAGCGCCGAAGGCAAGCGAAGGCACAAAAAAACTGTCTGAGCCAGCACGCCACACAATCCAAATACCTTACCGGCGAGTTTTTTTTTGTGCAGGTGACACCCTCCCATTTTTAGCCATTTTTTCCTCAGCCTTGATCTTTTTTTGTTACTTTTTTTGCATCAAGGCAAAAAAAGTAAACAGACCCTTCGACCCTTCGTCGAAAAAAAAGCGCTTTGCCCGCCCGGCAAAAAACTAAATGGCCCCTCCGAGCCCCTCAGACAAAACAGCGCTCTTGCCGCGCCCGGCAATCCCCCTTTCCCCTTAAACTGTAAACTTTTTCCCCGGATTAGCATTTTCCGCCAGCTCTAACGTAGTTTTGAACAACTCCATGCAAAACTTACAAGATTCGTTCAGCGATCAACAACTACTACAAATACTCGCCCTGTCGAAAGATGCTGTGGCCGTTTATGCCACACCCGAACTGCATATTCGTTTTGCCAGTGACGCAATGCTGAAGATGTGGGGGAAAGACCACACCGTAATCGGTCAGACACTTGAAAAAGCCGTTCCCGAACTGGAGGGACAACCCTTTGTAGGACTAATGAAGCAGGTCTGGCATACCGGCGAATCTCATTCCGGAACAGGACGTGCAGCGGATCTTGAGGTTGACGGAAAGCTGCAGACCTACTATTTTGACTACGAATATCGCGCTGTAACAGATGAAAAGGGAGGCACTCTTTGTATACTTCATACTGCCACGGACGTTACGGATCGTTTGCGTGCTCAGCGGGTGATCGCAGAGAAAGCAACCAGTGAAACACGTTTACGGCTCGAACTGGCCGCCTCCAGTCAGGAAATGCAACTGGTTAACCGGGAACTCAAAACAGCTAACGAAACACTCACCGACTCTGCAAACAAACTCGCCGAAAGTAAGAGCCATCTCAGCAGTATTATGGATAAGGCGCCCATCGGTATCTGCATACTGAAAGGACGTAATCATATAATTGAAGTGGCAAATGAGACCATTCTCAAAGCCTGGGGAAGAACCGCTCAGGAAGTGCTGGGCAAACCTCATCATGAAGCACGCCCGGAATTAAAAGGACAGGAAGTGTACAACTGGCTGGATGAAGTATTTGAGACAGGGAACACCAAGATCAACAATGAAATAAGTGTAATGCTCAAAGACGGCGACGGACTTCGCCTGGCTTATGTGAATTCCGTTTACCAGGCCACCAGGGGAAATAACGGAGAGATCACCGGTGTTGTAGTGATACTGGAGGAGATCACGGATAAGGTCATGCAGCGCAGAGAAGCAAACAAGATACAGGATATGTTCAACCTGGCGGTTAAGGCAGGAGAGATGGGAACCTTCTACTACGACCCTTTGACGAATTTGTTTTCCGCCAATGAAACGCTGAAGTCGTGGTTCGGATTGCCGGGTGATAGCCAGCTCGATCTTACACTGGCTCTCGATGCCATCAGGGCGGAAGACCGTCAGAATGTGGTGGATGCTATTACCCGCTCGCTAACATTCAGCTCGGGCGGCCTCTTTGAAACCGAATATACCATCATCCATCCGCAAACACAGGAGCCGCGAATGGTCAAAGCAAAAGGACGGGCTTTTTTTGACGGTAAAGGAAAAGCACTTAGCCTGAATGGAACCCTGATCGATATTACCGAGCCAAAACGCGAGCAACAACGTAAGAACGATTTTATCGCCATGGTAAGCCATGAGTTGAAAACACCACTCGCTTCAATGAAACTGTACCTCCAGTTATTGCAAGAGCATGCCGGGAAAAAGCAGGACATGGTAGCATCCGGAACACTGGTGAAGGCTGTCAGACAGGTCAAGAAGATGATCAGTATGATCAATAGTTTTTTAAATGTATCGCGACTGGAAGCCGGCAAGATGAGCATCGAAAAGCAGGTCTTCAATATGAAAGAGATGCTTGCTGAAATTAAGGAGGAAACATCAACTACTATTATTTCACATACCTTACATTATAACAGTGAAAATGTGATGGTGAATGCCGACCGCGAAAAGATCTCGCAGGTGGTGCACAACCTGATCAGCAATGCAACAAAATATTCAGCCGCCAGAACGCAGATCGTGGTCAGCTGCCATTTCGAAGATGATTATGCGCTGGTATCTGTAAAAGATGAAGGAATTGGCGTAAAGGAAGAACATCGCAAGCGGCTTTTCGAGCAGTATTACCGGGTAGACGCTGACAAAGGAGAAGCGGTTTCCGGTTTTGGGATCGGCCTTTACCTCGCGTCGGAGATCATTCACATGCATGATGGAACGATCTGGGTTGACAGCGAGTGGGGACATGGATCCACCT
Source organism: Chitinophagaceae bacterium (assembly GCA_040509495.1). Classification (GTDB taxonomy): domain Bacteria; phylum Bacteroidota; class Bacteroidia; order Chitinophagales; family Chitinophagaceae; genus Terrimonas_A. The sequence continues at coordinate 5,117 of JBEVKW010000174.1, forward strand.
TCTATTTTAAGATCCCCGCATTGCGTCCGTAGTCGGTCAAGCTCCGTGAATAGATCTGTTCACTGACTATTTCGGGGATCCCATAACAGATCCGGCACCGTTTTCTGCCGTATCACTGTTCCAATACGCTTGACGCTGCTTCCACGTTTGCCTGCGCGGAACAGGGAATGACGTGATGCCGAATAAATAGAATGGATGAACGGTGCAAAAAAAAATACCGCGAATAATATTCCGTAGATCATAAAGGCGATTTGTAATGGTCCGGTATTCATGCCTGCCACACCGGAATAGAATCCGGCGGCTTGCCCTGATAAGAGTCTTCCCGCCGATACACAGACCAGGTGTATCAGTAAAAACAACGAACCGTAACATCCCGTAAATAACCTCATCCACTGCCACGTGAGTACCTGTTTTCTACCCCAACTATTCTTCAGCTTTATGGCAGCAAAGAGATGGCAGAATACTGAAGCTGTTAATAAGCCTTGCAACAACCAGAAAAATCTGGCATTGTCCAGTTTTCTTGTGATCTGTCCAACAGGCATGTCAACGATCAATGAGAGAACCGGGCTGACAGCTGGCAGGCTTACAGAACAAAACAGGATAACCGCTGAAAGAAAGTATATGGTTTGAATTTTTGAAGACATGGTCAGGAAGATGGTGATGCAAAACTATCCTGGAGCGTATGCCTGGGATAGAAAAAAACCGACATTCTGTTGCAGCGGTAAGCCCCGCCATGCCTATAAAACGTTAATATCCGTGAAGGGGAGATAGAAGTACGAAAAGGTTAGTACTTTCGGTTTGTCTACTGCCATCAATCATATAAACCGCTTTTTATGAAATACAAACAACTGCTGATCAATTCTCTGCTTTGCATGGCTACAGCATTTTTAACCTTGTATCTGCATGAACATATTTTTTTAAAAGAACGGATAAATGAAACGGTGGAGCAGGAGCCAGTGGCAATATATACCGGACTGCATACAGGCCAGGTAATGATGCCGTTCGATTTTACAGAGGCATCTGAAGCGGCATTGCCGGCGGTAGTGCATATAAAGGCGAGTATCAGCAAACGAAGTGCTGATAATGCGCAGCCGCAAAAGAAGAACGATGTGGAGAACATGTTTGAGAATTTTTTTGGTGTGCGTCCGAACGTTTTACCTGAGCAACGGGCATCGGGAAGCGGCGTGATCGTAACGGCCAATGGCTACATTGTAACGAACAATCATGTGCTCGTCAGCGATCTCGATGGCAAGCTGGCGGATGAGGTCACAGTGACACTCGCTGATCATACGACGTATAAAGCGACGATCATTGGGCGCGACGCGCAAACGGATCTTGCCGTATTAAAGATCGCGGCGAATGATCTTCCCGTGATCAGCATGGGTAATGCTGATCTTGTAAAAACGGGCCAATGGGCACTTGCTGTTGGTTATCCACTCGGGCTTGATGCCACTGTAACGGCGGGCATCATAAGTGGTAAAGGCCGACTGATCGGCATCAATACAAAATACAGTAACAACCCGATCGAGGATTTCATACAAACAGATGCGGTGATCAATACGGGCAATAGCGGTGGAGCATTGGTGTCTGCCGATGGAAAACTGATCGGTATAAATGCAGCCATATTATCCCCCAACGGATCATACGCCGGTTATGGTTTTGCCATCCCGGTAAACCTGGTAAGAAAAGTTATAGCTGAATTCATTAAAACCCGCGATGCGAAGAATGATGCATCTGAAGAAAAACCTGTGATGCCGGGTAGATCATCGACTGCAGGTGGTCCACAAATGATAAAGAGGGAGGAGATAAAAAGTAGTTAAGCCGTACAGCATCGTGATCAATTCCTGCCAAAGATCGATCTGTACCAGGTATACGCATTCAGCACACGTTCCATTGATCCGATCCTTGGTATCTCAATACAACCAGTCGTTTGTTACCCGCCAATCATAGGAGATTTTCTTAATCTCATTCTTTTTTGATCAACAACGTATAATTGTTCAATTTTACGCCCTGAAATCGAGTTGGAAGTTTAGTGTGCCTTGCAAAATCATTAAAGAAGACCTTTTGTTTATTTCCATGAAAAAAATCTTTCTCGCTCTGACAGCAAGTTGCGGTTTATTAGCAGCAGCTGCACAGCCTGCCGGACGTATCGATCCGGTTGAGCAGGTTAACCCGCTGATGGGTACAGATTCCAAACCAAGTCTTTCCAACGGAAATACTTATCCCGCGATCGGAGTGCCGTGGGGAATGAATTTCTGGATGCCACAAACTGGCCAGATGGGTAATGGCTGGGCTTATCAATATGCATCGGATAAGATCCGGGGCTTCAAGCAAACGCACCAGCCTTCTCCCTGGATGAACGACTACGGCCAGTTCGCCATCATGCCCGTGACCAAACACCTGAGCTTCCGCCAGGATGACCGTGCAAGCTGGTTCTCGCATAAAGCAGAAGTGTCGAAACCATATTACTATAGCGTTTACCTGGCTGATCATGATGTAACTGCTGAACTCACCACCACGGAAAGAGCTGCACAATTCCAGGTCACCTATCCGGAAACAGACAGTTCCTTTCTTGTTGTGGACGGCTTTAACCGGGGTTCATACATTAAGATCATTCCTGAAGAAAAGAAGATCATCGGTTACACCACACGCTACAGCCGCGGTAAACTGACCAATTTCAAAAACTACTTCGTCATCCATAGTGATAAAGCCTTTTCTGTGTCTTATACCTGGCGCGACAGCACACTGAAAAAAGACAGCCTGGAATTGACCGCCGATCACGCCGGCGCTGTGATCGGTTTTAAAACAGCGAAAGGAGAGAAGGTGAACTTCAAAATCGCTTCTTCCTTTATCAGTTTCGAACAGGCAGAGATCAACCTGAACCGTGAGATCGGCACAGATAATTTCGAAACAACGAAAAAGAAATCAAAAGAAAGCTGGAACAAGCAATTGGGAAAGGTGCTGGTAGAAGGTGGAACGCCTGAACAGACCCAAACCTTCTATTCCTGCTTGTATCGTGCCGTGCAGTTCCCTCAACGCCTGTATGAGATAGATGCGGCTGGTAAGATCATGCACTGGAGTCCTTACAATGGTCAGATCCTTCCCGGCTATATGTTTGGTGGTACAGGTTTCTGGGACACATTCCGGGCCTTATACCCTTTGCTGAATTTCCTGTACCCGGAGATCAACAAAGAAATGCAGGAAGGTCTGCTCAATGATTATAAGGAAGGAGGCTTTCTTCCCGAATGGTCCAGTCCCGGATTTGCAGACATCATGGTAGGGAACAATTCCGCTTCCGTTGTGTCAGATGCCTATATCAAAGGATTGCGGGGGTATGATATCAATACGCTTTATGAAGCATTGAAACATGGAGCAAACAATGAAGGACCGATGACGGCAGTGGGACGGAAAGGTGTTGACTATTACAACCGGCTTGGCTATGTCCCCTACGATGTAAAGATCAATGAAAATGCCGCCCGCACGCTGGAATATGCCTATGACGATTTTACGATCTATCAATTAGGAAAAGCATTAGGCAAGCCGAAAGAGGAATTGCAGCTGTATGCAAAAAGATCGCAGAACTTCCGTAATCTGTTTGACGCGCAATCAAAGTTAATGCGCGGTAAAAACCAAGATGGAACCTTTCAGTCTCCCTTCAATCCATTCAAATGGGGTGATGCGTTTACAGAGGGAAACAGCTGGCACTACAGTTGGAGCGTGTTCCAGGATATTGAGGGACTGAAACAATTGATGGGTGGTAATAAAGCTTTTTCCGGTATGCTCGACTCCGTGTTCAATATGCCACCTGTATTTGACGATAGTTACTATGGTGGCGTGATCCATGAGATCCGGGAAATGCAGATCATGAACATGGGGCAATACGCCCATGGCAACCAGCCCATTCAACACATGATCTATCTCTATAACTACTCAGGTGAACCATGGAAAACGCAATACTGGACGCGTGAAGCAATGAACCGGCTTTACAAACCGACACCGGACGGGTATTGTGGTGATGAGGATAACGGGCAGACTTCTGCCTGGTATGTATTCTCCGCCCTCGGTTTTTATCCTGTGTGCCCTGGAACCGATCAATATGTTTTAGGCGCTCCATTGTTCAAAAAGGTTACCGTAACGCTGGAAGGTGGAAAGCAATTGGTGATCAATTCGCCAACGAACAGTACAGCCAACCGTTATGTTCAGTCAGTTTCACTCAATGGAAAGAACTGGTCGAACAACTGGCTGAATCATTTTGAACTAAAAAAAGGAGGCACGCTTCAGTTCAACATGAGCGCTGCACCCAATAAACAGCGTGGAACTGCCGCAGCAAATTATCCTTACTCTTCGTCTACTGATCCTTCATTTAAAGCATTGCTTGAGGGAAAGTAAAAGCAACATGTAGATCATTGAAATTACCCAATCGCCGCTGATAGATTTCAGCGGCGATTGGGTTTGCTGAATACCTGGAAGCGGGAGCCTGATAAAATCTGCACGTAAAAATTCCTGTGGCAATGCGCAATCTCAAAGCAGGGTGGCCAGTGTTTTAATTCCTTCTTCGAGTTGCCTGTCAGTTAAAGAGCCGTATCCGAATCTGAAGCCGTTGACCGGTTTTGTGAGGCTGTAATTAGCCGGCGTGATGATGCTGATCCCTTTCTTTTGAAGTTTTGCAGCAATGTCTTCCCAGTTAACCTTTGCCAGGGGTTCTATCCAGAAAGCAAGCCCGCCATCAGGTGAACGGAACTTTATTTTATGGTGCAGATGTTTTGTGAGGAGGGCTTCAGTGAGATCACGTTTAGCCCGGTAATATGCCGTTGCCTTTTTAAGATGCCGCCTGATCGTACCATCTTCGATCAGTTGAAGTATCGCCTGTTCCATGATCGCGTCACTTTGAACATCTATCAGTTGCCTTAGGGAAACCGCTTTTTCGATCAGCTTTTTGTCATTGCCCGCCAGGTAACCGATGCGTAGTGAGGCGGCAACAACTTTACTCATGGTTCCTATATAGACATAGTTTTTCAATTCGGCGAAACTGGATAAAGGTAATACCGGCCGGTATCCAAAATGAAACTCATTGTCGTAATCATCTTCAATGATCGTAAACCCATATTGATTGGAAAGCTGGATCAGTTGCATCCGCCTTTGCAACGAAAGCGTAACCGTCGTGGGATATTGATGATGGGGTGTGGTATAAATTGCGCTGATCTTCTTTCCTGAGTTCAGGTGTGTGATCACTTCGTCGATCAGTAGGCCTTCTTCATCGAGGCGGACTGCCAGCAACTTGGCCCCGGCTTTTTCGAAGGCTTTCCATGCGGGCTTATAGCCGGGATGTTCTACCATTACATAATCTCCCGGGCTGATAAGAGCGTGAGCGGCCAGATACATGGCCATTTGACTTCCGCGGGTGATACAAACGAGTTGATCATTCGTATGCATTCCGCGCTGCTGGTTCAGCATATCGACAATTGCTTTACGGAACCCTGGCGTTCCCATGGCATCACCATAGCCCATCATTTGCCAGCGGGCTTTCTGTTTGAAGATCTGGCGATAGGCCCGGGCAAGCTGGTCTATCGGAGCGATACGTGCATCGGGATGACCATCATCAATGCTGATGCGGATGGGATGTAACAGCGCTCCAGGCGGCGCCACTTCAATGTCAGCCTTTGTTTTCCTTTCCCGGAGCGGCAGTGTATCTGCCACGAAAGTTCCTTTGCGTTCATTTGAGACAAGCCATTCTTCATTGAGCAACACATTCAATGCCTCTACGACCGTATTTCGGTTCAACCGGAGATCCTGGGCAAGCGTCCTGCTGCCGGGCAACGCATCACCAGGTTTTAGTCTGCCGGATCGAATGTCCGCGATGATCGAGTCAGCGATCTGCAGGTATACCGACTTACGCAAAGCCGGATCAATCGTAACGGAAATCTTCCATGGTCTAAGCATCTGGACTACCTGGTTTTATTGAATCTGTATCATTTGTCTGATCCAAAGGTAGAATAAATTTGCTGTTCAATAATGAACGTCAGCGTTCGCTTTCTTAATGTAAAAATCCAGGATAATGGCAAAATCAGTTTTTTATCATGCAGGATGCCCTGTATGTATCAGTGCGGAACAGGATATTATTGAGTTGATAGGTGCAGCTAATGTGGAGGTGGTGCATCTTGGCAATGCGGGTGACAGAATAGGAGAAGCGGAAGCCGCAGGTGTGAGGTCTGTGCCCGCGCTCATTACACCCAATGGTAACGTACTGCACATCAATTTTGGGGCATCGATTGCTGATGTGAAAGGGTAACGAAAGATGGTTTCACCGGTGATGGTTGCCGGTGAAACCATTGTTTTGCCGGATATGGTTTATCCAAGATCCCGGATCATCAATTCGATTTTTGCGAAAATTTCTCCAACCCCAAGTGTTGCCCAAATAATAAAGAGTGCCAGCAGGATCCTGGCAAACCAGGGAATTGTAAATCCCGCAATACGGTATGCCAGGCGATCGGCAAAAGGAAAATAAACCAGAGAAAGAAGGATCAGGAAGATGCCGAAAAAGGTGTCGTTTCCCCAAAATGTATTGATCATTCCGGCGACAAAGGTGATGATACCAAACGTGATCTGAAGAAGGCTGGTGAACTGGCTTTGGCTGTTTGCTGAAACGGACGTTTTATTTGTCATGGCGAGTCGATTTTGATAACTTACTGTTAATCAGTTTTACAGGGAAGATTTTATTAACACATCCTATATTCTAAAAGTACTTTGTATTTCAAAGTTAAATGGATTTTCCGGATTTTACAATAGGTCATGTACAAACTTTTTGGATGAGGTGGGCAGTGAATGCTTTTTTTTAAATACTTAAATTGCGGCCTTATTAAAAGATATCCGGATGAAAAGATATATCAGGCGGGGAATAAGGATCAGCAGGTACGTGATCTATAAGGAAACATCGCTGGATGTTAAAGAACAGTTGTGGTCGTTTATTGGGTCATTTGCGGGTGTGGGACTTATTGCTTTTATTCAAAGCCGGTACCTCTCTTCGATGGAGAATGTATTTCTGATCGGTTCTTTTGGAGCCAGCAGTGTATTGATATACGGGGCGGTCCAAAGCCCGCTTGCTCAGCCCAGAAACCTGATTGGCGGACATGTGATAAGTGCATTGGTCGGCGTCACTGTTTTCAAACTGTTGCCCGACCTGATCTGGATCACGGCTCCGCTGGCGGTTTCCCTTTCGATCATTGCAATGCAAATGACAAAAACACTTCATCCTCCAGGTGGTGCGACCGCGCTGATCGCCGTCATTGGTTCGGAAAAAATAAAGGCGCTTGGTTATTTCTATGTGCTATCACCGGTACTATCAGGCGTATCGATCCTCTTGCTCGCAGCCCTTGTATTCAATAATATGACAAAGCACAGAAGATATCCCACGAACGGGCGCTTTTCACGCACCATTAAATGGGCGGTCTATCCTGTAAAGCAAACCATCAGGCGCCTCAGTAACGACAAGAACTGATCCCATGCGTCGCACGATGCTGCAACGAAGAAAATTTGGGGAAACTTTGCCACAGAATTTATTTAGATAAGTAACGCAGTTATTGATCCAACCGGTTGTACAAACGTTTTCCGCACCGTGCAAAATCTGGCACAGAATTTTTAGTGTTCCGGCAAACCAGTCAATATGCTTAACTCAACCACCAACGTACAACCGAAGAAAATACTGATCGTCGAAGATGAAGGTGATATGTGCCTGCTCCTGAACATTATGCTGAAGAAGGATGAGATAGACCTGGAACATGTTCGTAGCCTTGCCGCCGCTAAAGAGTACCTCGCTGAAGAGAATCCGCATCTTATTCTTCTCGATAACAAACTGCCGGATGGCTTTGGGGTCGATTTTATTAATTATATACGTGCTAATCATCCGGCGATCAAGATCCTGATGATATCCGGCTTTCACGCATCAGCAGTGAAAGACGTGGCTCTTTTCGCGGGTGCCGATGGATTTCTTGAGAAACCATTCAGCCGCGAACAGGTTTATTCCTCCGTACAGGCTTTGTTGAACTGATTTATACAACTGGCAATACCCGTTATTTTTCCGTATACCCTAACTTATGAACCAGGCTTTTATAGCCTGGTTTTTATTTTTAACCGGCAATACAGTTTGTCTACTATATTTGTAGACTATGTGGCAGGGAAATTTTTCAAAGACCGGGAGACTGTTCCTTATATATTCACTTCTCTCTTTTACCATTCAGGCACAGATACCGGGAAGGTTCGAAGGGCAGGGGCCTATTAAAGCTGTTTCTACTGAAAGCAAGCCTGTCTTGCGACAATGGAAAGGCATCTTTTCTTTTCCCAACACGAATATATTTTTCCGCAATGATTTTCCGGGAGGTCATTTGAATGGTCTGACCAATGTGAATGACTCCACGTTCGCTGCCCTGATTGCACCGGAAAACATACCGGTAAATGCCAGCCCGTGGTATGCATTCAAAGTATGGTCCCGCAGTCCTGTAACCATTACCATCAGGCTTACATATCAGCAGGCAAGACATCGTTATTCACCCCGCATCAGCCGTGACAGGAAAAACTGGATGGCTGCTGCTGCAACTCAGCCGGACAAACAGCGGGATACCTCCGGTGACTATTCATTTAAACTTGACGTAAGTAAGGACACTGTCTGGGTAGCCGCCCAGGAACTGCTCACATCAATTGAAACGGATAAATGGGTTGCCGGTATGGTCAGTAAAATCGGAGCGCTGCGCCAGACGATCGGAACCAGTCACCAGGGCAGAAAGATCGAGGTGCTTGGTATTGGCAATGCAAAGAGTCGTGATCGCCTGATCGTGATAGGCCGCCAGCATCCGCCTGAAGTGACGGGGCAACTCGCTCAACAGGCTTTTATCGATAGAATAGGAGATGATGACTCACTAGCCCGATCATTCCGCCGTCGTTTTTTACTGTATGTTGTTCCGCAAATGAATCCGGACGGCGTAGATGAAGGTTTCTGGAGACATAACGCAGGAGGAGTTGATCTAAACCGCGACTGGCATGCATTCAATCAACCCGAAACGAAAGCCGTCAGGGATTTTTTGAACAGGGAAATAAGCGATTCGTCCATAAAGTTGTGGTTTGGGCTTGACTTTCATTCCACGCATGAGGATATCTTTTATATAGTAGATCCAAAACTGAAGGGAGTGTTGCCCGGATTAACGCAAGCCTGGCTGAATGATTTTGAAAAGGCCATTCCGGGATATGTTCCAAATATAAAACCCTTATATACTGACGGACCAACCTATACATCTTTCAGTTATCTGTTTAAAACATACGGAACGGAAGCACTGGTGTATGAGATCGGTGATAATACCTCGCGTGAGTTTATTGTACTTAAAAGCCGCCTGGCTGCGGAATCACTGATGCGATTGTTACTGGCGGAAGTAAAGTAAAACCTTCGTTTTTTTGGAAGAGTCCGGGAAAAGAGCACTACTTAGCTGCTGTGTCAAGGTTCTGAGGGAATTAAAACAAGTTTCAGCCACTGCAAAGCATTACCCATTAAAAAAATGATAAAAATAAAGTCTACAAATTTGGTGGACTAGAACTTCCCTGTTAAGTTTGCTGGATCATTAAACCTTAAAACTTTGCTTATGATCTTTTTCGTTCACGTCCAGGCACGATGTTGTTTTGCCTGCTGCTGATCTGGTTTACCCTGTGGAGTGATATTTTTTTGCTTAATTAGTCTAGTTGTTTAGTAGACTTTGTATAATCAAACCAAACCATGAATCGTTTAATCTTTTCAATTATTTTATTTATACCTGCGGTGGCTTTTGCGCAGTTGTCGGGACGCGTGGTGAATGAGAGAAGCCAGGGTGTTCCTTTTGCATCAGTTTCTGTGAAGAATGGATCCTCGGGAACAAGTACAGACTCCCTTGGACGATTTTCATTAACTCCACCGGAGAAATATCCTTTTACGCTGGTGGTAACATCCGTTGGCTACCGTCCCGGTGAAGTAACCGTAAAAAGCAGTGCAGCGAATGATCTACTGGTTGTTTTGCAGGCCTTGTATCAGCAGGACACTGTCATTATTACCTCCCGCCGTCGCCGGGAAGTGTTGCAGGATGTGCCGATCCCTATTTCCGTCATCGGCGGAGCGCAGATCGATGATGCAGGTGCTTTTAACGTAACGCGCGTAAAGGAAGTTGTTCCCTCGGTGCAGATGTATACTTCCAATCCACGGAATACTGGTGTAAATATCCGCGGCATAGGTTCTCCATTTGGTCTGACCAATGATGGACTTGACCCGGGAGTGGGCTTTTACATCGATGGTGTTTATATCGCACGCCCCGCTGTGGCCACACTTGACTTCATCGACGTAGAGCAGATAGAGGTGTTGCGTGGTCCGCAGGGAACATTATTCGGAAAAAATACAACATCAGGTGCGTTTAATATCACCACACGTAAACCGAGCTTCAAGCCCGGAGGTACGTTTGAAGTGAGTTATGGCAACTATGGTTTTGTACAGGCAAAAGCGTCGATCACCGGTCCGCTTACGAAGCAAATTGCTGGCCGCTTTTCTTTCTCCGGAACACAACGCGACGGTACTGTTTATAACGAACGCACCCAGCAATACATCAATGATATAAATAATCTCGGGTTAAAAGGACAGTTGTTGTATAAACCTTCTGAAAATCTAGCAGTAACTTTTTCCGCGGATTATTCGCGCCAGCGTCCTAACGGGTACGCGCAGGTGCTTGCGGGTGTTGTAACAACACAGCGGGCTGCGTATCGTCAGTTCAATGCAATAATAGCCGACCTGAATTATACACCGCCAAGTTATAATGCATTCGATAGAGTAGTGGATCATGATACACCCTGGAGATCGGGTAATGATCTCGGTGGAGTATCCGCAAATGCGGATATCAAGCTCGGGCCTGGTACACTCACTTCTACTACTGCGTACAGGTTCTGGAATTGGGATCCTTCGAATGACAGGGACTTTACCGGCTTGCAGGCGTTGGCAAAATCGCAGAATCCTGCGAAGCATAAGAACTGGTCGCAGGAGTTCCGCTATGCAGGTGAGATCAGTTCCAAACTCAGTGGAGTGATCGGTGTTTTCCTTCTTGGCCAGGAAGTCAAGATCACCGGCACAGAAGAATCAGGAAATGCACAATGGCGTTTTTCACAAAGCTCTACCAGCAATCTCTGGAAAACACCCGGTTTATTTGAGGGATACGGGATCTATACCAACTCTTCGATCAAATCGCTGAGTGCTGCTGTTTTCGCGAATGTCGATTGGGAACTGCTGAATGGTCTGCATGTTCTTCCCGGTATCCGTTATAACTATGACGAAAAAGATGTGTTATATAACCGTGTAGCAGCAGGTGGTCTCCAAACGGATGATCCGCAACTGATAGCGCTGAAAAACGGCGTATATAGCAGCCAGGCATACGAAGCGTCGGCACATGAAAATAATGTTACGTACCAACTGACTGTTGCGTATCGGCCGAATAAAAGGATCAATGCTTTTGCGACCTATTCTACCAGCTTTAAGCCGGTAGGTGTGAACGTGGCAGGGTTACCAACTGTAGGCGGACAACCCGCATTGGATCTTGCCGTGATCAAGCCCGAGTATGATAAACATTATGAAGTCGGTGTAAAAACAACTCCATTTGATAATTTTACCTTTAATGTGACCTTCCATAATTCGGACATTAAAGATTATCAGACCAACGTGCAAACGGCCGAGCTCGGTGTTAACCGGGGATATATCGCCAATGCAGACAAGGTAAATGTGAAAGGCGTTGAAGTAGATGCAAATCTTCGTGCAGGAACTCATTTTACATTCTTTGGAGCGCTTGCCTATACCGATGGCAAGTATGTGAAATTTGCCAATGCACCTTTGCCGCTGGAGGAAACCGGAGCCAGTGTATCCTTTAAAGATATTTCCGGAGGAAGACTGCCAGGTATTTCCAAATGGGCAGGGTCTCTCGGTGGAGAGTTTGCGACTCCGGCAGTGTTTCTTGGTAATGTGTCGAAATTCTTTATAGCGCTGGACGGATTTTCCCGTTCATCTTTTTCTTCCAGCGCATCACCTTCTGCCTACCTGAATGTGGCGGGATACGCGTTGTTTAACGGAAGGATCGGCTTTAAAGCCACACAGGGTCTGTCAGCTTATGTCTGGGCGCGGAATATCTTCAACAAAGATTATCATGAGCAGCTACTGGTTGCGGGCGGTAATGCCGGTCACTATGCATCCGTATTGGGTGATCCGCGAACATTCGGAGCTACGTTGAGATATTCATTTTGATGCACAGACTTACCTGTCCTGAACATAAACGGAATGAATAGTCTGATGCAGCCTGTTAAGAATATAAATAAATCGTTTTTTCAACGGATATCTGAAGATGTTTGGGCGGTAGTGATCAGTGGAATACTGATCGCTACCGCCCTCATCATTGCATTCACTTTGCCCTCGTTCAGGTTTCCTTCGGCTGCTTATCAGTGGGCCAGCCGCGAAGAACTGGTTGGCAAAGTGCTTACATTTTCTAATCTTTTATTCCCATTGCTGGCAGGTGTCGTATTCGCGGCATTATCGGCAGTGGCGGTATTTTTTTTAAAGGGCAGGGTCCGTCAGTATCTCAAAGGATTTTTTTTCATTTACCTGCTCGCAATGGGCTCGCTGATCATAGCGGGTAACAAGACATTCAGTTATTACGGTATTGAATATGTGGTGTTCGCTTTAGTGACGGGTTTACTGATAAGCAATCTGTTTGCAGTCCCGGACTGGATAAAAGAAGCAGCGCAATCTGAATTCTTTATTAAAACCGGGCTCGTGATACTGGGAACAAGTATACTGTTCACTGATGTGGTAAAAGCCGGGTTGCCAGGCCTGCTGCAGGCGTTGATCGTTGTGGTGGTGGTATGGTTCTTTGCAGTCTGGCTCTGCCGCAAACTCAAAGTGGACGACGAGTTTGCTGTAATTCTCGCATCTGCCGTTTCCATCTGCGGTGTATCTGCCGCTATTGTTGCAAGCGGCGCGATTGGAGGCGACAAGCGAAAGCTGTCTTATGTCACCACCCTTGTTTTATTAGTGGCCATTCCGATGATGATCCTGCAACCCTGGATCATCAGAGAACTGGGCATTCCTGAAATTGTAGGTGGAGCCTGGCTTGGGGGCACACTTGATACAACGGCAACCGTTACCGCCGCATCACAATTGGTCGGGCCTGTAGCAACAAAGGCCGGCGTAATTGTAAAGTTTTCTCAAAATGTCCTGATCGGGTTTGCGGCATTTTTCATCTCAGCATGGTGGATACTGAAAAAGAAGCAGGTTCAACCAACTGGTAAAGGTGTGGGATGGAAGATCATATGGGAGCGGTTCCCGAAATTTGTCATTGGATTTATAGCGGCGTCGCTTATATTTTCATTCTTTGTTCCTGCCGGTACATCGAAGCAGGTAAGTGGATTTTTAACCGGGTTACGGACGCTGTGGTTTGCGCTCGCATTTGTATCAATCGGGCTTGAAGCCAGGTTTGCTGATCTGATACGGATGGAAAGAGGCAGACCTGCGCTGGCGTTTATTGGCGCACAGGTATTCAATCTGATATGGACATTGATCCTGGCCTACCTCTTATTTGGTGGTGTTTTGTTTCCTCCTCCTGATATCAGGTAAGACCGTTGCTAGGTCTTTTGCCTGATCACCGTAAAGGAAAATTTCAGCCCGGTTTTTCTGGCCTCATTCAATACGGTTTGAGTGATGTTGCTGATGGTGCCTTGTGTTACAAAGATGCTATTCCGCACCTGCGTGCTTTTAAGGGTTCCTTTTTCTTTTGGGATCGCAGTGAACGATTTCTTCTTAAGCAATGAATTCAATAATTGATAATCGGTAACAGTGCCTTCTTCAAGCTGGATCCGGGTAACAAATGTTGCCATGGTTGAGATTTTTAAAAATGGATGAATAGGCGTCAGAGGAGTATACCGGTGAGTAGAAATTAAAACGTAATAGTCTACTAAAATGGTAGACAAATATACGCAAAGCGCTTATATTTGCAAGGGAACATTCGAACATGTTTAAAAATGACGATCATGCAATTGAAATCTATTCCGTTTGTTCAGCATATTTCTATCCGGCAGTTCCGCAAACAATTTATCCGGCCGGCACAACCGGTAGTGATCAAAGGTTTTATCGAAGATTGCCCGGCGCTTCATACCTGGAATTACGATTACTTCAAGCAAAAAGCCGGTGATCGTGTTGTGTCTGTTCATGGTGCGGAAAACAGTGATCCGGATAAAGTGACAAGTCTTCCGATTGCGAAAACAACGTTTGGTGCTTATCTCGATCATATAAGTGAAGTACCATCTCAACAGCGTCTTTTTCTATTTAATTTACTGCTTGACAAACCAGAATTGCGTAAAGAGCTCCGTCCGCGGGTATTGGCGAGTAATTTTATGTCCGCTTTACCGTTAATGTTTTTCGGGGGAGAGGGGTCAAGTGTTCGATTGCATTACGATATCGACAGGAGTCATGTTTTTCTTAGCCAGTTTGAAGGAAGGAAAAAAGTATGGCTGTTTGCACCGGACCAGTCTGACCTGTTATACCGGTTGCCATTTAATTTTCATGGTATTGCTGACCTTCGTCATCCGGATTTCGAAACATTTCCGGCACTGAGGTATGTAAAAGGGTATGAGTGCATCCTTGAACCCGGTGATACGTTATTTATTCCTGCCGGCTACTGGCATTATATTCAATACGTCACACAGGGATATTCAGTCAGCTATCGAGCCTTGTCCACATCTTTCACTGATAAGATCAAAGGAGCCTGGAATTTACTCATCGCACGTAAACTGGATAATCTCTTAAGAAAGGTTCGTGGTGAGAAGTGGTTTCTCTACAAAAAGAATATCGCTTTCAAACGGGCCGAGAAGGCAATAGACGCGCTATGGCCTGGTGAAGAAGATGCTATTCCTGGAGGAGATGAACTGACGCGGCCTGCATGGAAATAATCAGGTATCAGGATCAGAAAAGAAAAAACCGGAAAAGCAAT
>JBEVKW010000175.1:0-5757 GCA_040509495.1 Chitinophagaceae bacterium
CGTTCAACTTACGTAACGTGTCAATTACGGCACTCTCGTCATAACGTATGTCATACAATGTTGGTTGTACGAAGCCGGCAGCTCCGAACTCTCTTTCGGTGACGTTAACGACCTCACCCCCATGTATTATGTCGGGTCTCTGCGAAACCTGCTCAAATGCGGTCAGCGGTGTTACGATGCAATACCCCTGACCATTATTACCGTAGGTTGTTCGCCACATCTCGAACTCATCTCCCCTGAATGTGAATGAGCCGATATAAACTGAAGATTCATGCTCATCCCAAGAAAGAGGGTTGTCAGCAACATTCTCTTCATTAAAGAACTCTCTCAGCAACTTCGTCTCTTCAAGTTTTTTATCCAGGAGTCTCTTCCCCTCCTGCGGGTCGTTCATATACGCAAAGTTATAAAGACGAAGAAGGTTGGTTGGCTTTCCAGCTACCGGCTCGGCCGGTAGCATGCTTTCGAGTGCCTCGAATCTCGTGAAGTGGTAGACGCATTTACCCGCCTCTTCATCTTTAACAATGTGTTCTTGCTTTATCCCCATTGCAACGTCGAAGAGTTGACTTAAATCTTCATGTAGTTCGACCAACTGCTGAGGCACAACAGGCAATTGTTTACTTAAAAGTTCCTTACGCAAATCGTCGATGCCTGATGCTATGAAGGCTCTAGGGTGGCCCGCTTTCATCGCCCGCTCGATCCAGTGAGAGAACTGCTCCATGTCTTGCTCGGTACCAATCCCTTTCAGATAAGACAGCGCCAGATGATACAGACCCGCGCGCGTGTTTCTCTCGGCCGCCTTTTTCAGCCATTCAAAATAGCTTTCAACGTTAGGCTTAGTTCCTTCACCCTTGAGGTAGGCGATAGCAAGATGAAAAAGGGCATCTTGATGTCCCTCTTCATCTTGCGTATCCTTAGCCGCCTTCCTCAGCCATTTAAAAAAATTCTTCGAATTTTCCTTAGGATCGTCAGTACGATTTTTATACTCAAAGGCAAGATGGAGCATGGCATCTTTGTTGCCACTTTTAGCCGACTTTAAAAGCCATGAAAAATATGAATCAGGGTTGGTATCATGTCCTGTCCCATCCCGAAAAGCGAAGGCTAAATCAAGCATCGCGTCCCGGTCGCCCCCATCCGCAGCCTCCTTTATTAATTCAAAGAAACGACTTTCATCTGGTTGGACACCCTCCCCCTCTCCGTAGGCGTGTGCAAGGTCTACCGTCGCCATCGGGAAATTTAGTTCTCTAGCCCTTTCCAGCCACTCGATGTAGTCATCCAGTGATTTTTTGGTGCCGATGCCCTCCTTGTAGGCACGAGCCAGTCCATGTGCTGCTTCAGGCTCGCCGGCTTCGGCCGCCTTCTTCATCCACTTGAAATAGTCTCGGGCTTTTTTCTTGTCCCACTCTTCTCCTTCCTGTCCCTCGTCTTCGCCAAGTGCGATGGCGAGGTTCAACATCGCTTTGCTATCTCCCTTTTCGGCTTTGGCTAATAGTTTATCCAATTGAGCTGAAGTCATTCTGCACCTGCCGGATAAGTTATTGCTGGGGTTCGTGAAAGACGGATGTTTGAAATATAAACTACTTGTTAGGGTTCTCTCAACATATGTGCATTAGGTCCGATTCTTGAAACAGCCGCCATGTTCTTTCAAACTAGGATTGTTATTAATCCCAGTATGGCACCTCCTCTGGAGTTGTTAGTTATGCTGAATTTTGCGCGTCTGATTGGAAGTGGTTGTTGGGTAATCTAAATGAGTGCTGATTGGCACATACTGTCAGATATCGCCACCGATTCGGCGAGATCGAGTCAAAATTTCCGCCTGCAGGAACGTGAGGCCGACCCGCGGCCCGACCTCAACGGCCTTAGAACTAGCTTGGAGAAGGATGTGGATAGTTTGATGAACCGGTAAGTTCCGGAGTGAGAAAGCAGTGCAACCTATTACCAATGCCTCCTACGAATGTTCCGGAGATAGATAGGACCGTATACACATCATGCCGGCAGGGTTTCAGCTTTTGAGGTTCCTGACGAATCCCGCCAGCGTGTCTCTCGTGTGAAAGATGAAAGGGATGGGCGTATAGCTTCGCCTCGCCACCTTGACTAATTCTTTGTAGCCGTATCGCTGCCCGGCTTCAGGCCTGTAACGCCGCCGCTCGAATTCTTTGTAAAGCTCATAGGCTACGATGTCGGCTGCCTGCAGCGGCACGACCGTTTTCATGTCCTCAAAGACCGGCGTGTCGAAACGCCGACCCTCCGTGTGGTTCTGCTTGAAATCGTCCAGCAACAGCCCGGCCATGTTCTTAAACTCGGATTGCTCGCTGAAGACGATGGACAGCCTGACGTCCGGCGAAGCATTTTCAGTCCGCCAGGCGGGCAAGTATACACACCCCATGAGGCAGAAGTGGTAAGGGTCTTCCATAAGCTCCCGGTCTTCCGCCGGGAAGCTTCGGTAGTCGTCCAACGAAACGATCGCGCCCACGGGGAACGGGTGTGTCGTCGCGAGGATGCGCATCAACTTCCCGAAGAGCTTCTGACGCTTCGGCTCGCTCCAGCCTTCGTAGTACTTGCGCCTGCAGGCGAAGTCCTTCATGTGAAAGTAGGGGAGCTTAAAGACATTCAAAGTCTCTTTCCACTTGCGCTCGAATAACTCCCAGTGCTGGGCCTGCGCGACGAGCCCGGCCACGCCGACGAACCTCTGTCGCTCGTCCTTCGAGTGACCCGTCTCATCCATATAGCCCGTGAGCAGCGTCATAAATTTAGTTCAGTCAGAAAAGATAAATTGAAGTTCCCTGAGAGGGTGTGGTCACCGCCCGCTTCCTGAACCTTGATTGTTGGCACACATTCATTATCTTCCAGCACTTATGTTGAGCCAACACATCGTTGACAAGGGTCTGATAAGTTGCACGAATGCAATTTTGTTTAACATATAATACAAACAAGATAAAAATTGAGACATGGACTACACGCTTTACCGCAACATGTTCAGTGTCGAGTTCGGACTATCGAAACCACTACTGCGAGCACAGACTACGGCGCGTTTGGTGAAACTCACTGGCCGCGCTCTCGGCGACGCTGAGCTGCTTTCGCGTCCCGCCCAGGCGCCCTCTGACGACACTCCTGACAGTAATTCCTCTGATTGGACTTCGGCTGACGTTGCGGCGCGTAAGGCATCCCGCAGGCGGAGCAGAACCCGAGGCCATTCGTGCCACTCACGGCCATCATCATCTGGGCCGCCAGCTTGCCGAACAGGTTGGTGTCGAAGGTGATGCAGTCACGATCCCCTTCAGACTTCAGGATAGGCCTCACGTTGCCCAGCGACAGCCAGCGGTTGACCATATAGATCAACATCACTTTGTCGAGCTCGTATTCTCTACCGAGATAATTCGGGGGCGATACTTCCTCCGGCCTCCATCTGAATATTATCCTCCAATCCTCCTTCCGCCCCGGCTTGCCCTGACGAAGTCGCGCTGCTACCGACAGCATCGCCCGCGCCTGCTCCGCGAAAAACTTCCAGCGCAGTACGGGCTCGAAATACCTGCGTTCGCCGTCCGTGTACTTGGTGGGGCTGCACCAGTTGTGTGGCGTGAAAAACTCTTGGAGGTGGTTGTGCGAGCAGGGGAGGCCATGCCCGCAGAGTTCCAAGACACCCCATTTTCTGGCAAACGCCAGGATGGCTTCATCGCCGGACTTGGGGTCTGACAGCCGGGTGAACTCCATCAGGAGGGTGGGGGACTTCGACGGCGGCCGGTCGGGATCCTGTCCAGGCGTGTCTCCCCACCGCCAGGTGAGGACATAATCCTTTCCATCAGCTAGGTCTATGACGGCGGGCACTTTGTTGATTCGCCCCTGATAGGGTCTATCGATAATGCCGTTGTCGTCGAACAAGGCGATCAGCTCGATTTCCCTCATAAAATCCTTGTATCTGTTGTATGTCATAGATAAGTCATATCAGAAATGATGTTATTTCAGGCCAAAATACTTATTCTCTCCGAACGATATGTATGTTTCCGCAACCGGAAGGAACTCGCGGGAACATGATCGTTTGGGTGAACTCGTGCAATGTAGCCGGGGCAATTTACCCGGCTCAGCCATAGCTATGCCGGTCTTGTAGCTACTTCTTCAACCTGCCGGTGAGTATGAACATTTCTGGCAGCCCACTCGTCGGGGCCGCGATGGGATAGGTGTGTGTAGTCAGCCGGCTGGAGGTACATCCTAATTATGTGTCGCCGGCTTTCTCCGGCGCGGGCGGCAACCCAAGAGAGAAGTACAGGGGAGCAAAGCATGGCCCGCCTTAATGACTTGAACTTTCCGGCCCTTCTTCGGATCCCGACAACTCGAAGAAGAGGCATGGTACCCACGCGCAACTAACTTTGGAGTCGCCGCACTCGGGCGTCGAAAAGTGGGGATCAGACATGAGTAATCAAGTGGCCGAGAGGTCGGTCGAACAGACGGGCAAACAACAGCCCCAGGAATTGATGTGGGCTGACCTTATCATAAGGTTTATCAAGGTATTGAAGGCGAAGGGTAAGGGGGGCCAAGAGGGTAATTTCAAAACAGCATTTAAGTATTTCCTTATTTCGATTGGTGTGACTGAAGAGTCTCCGGTAGGGCCTGAGTTTGGTGATGATGAGTTCGAAGCCAAGGTCAAGATATACATTGAATTCGAGGTGGGGCGAAAACTTAAAGAATCCACCTACGGGCCACGCATATCAAAGATCAGGGAGTTGAAGAGGTTCGCCGAAGCAAACTTCGCCGAGATCCTGCGGCTCCAGACCTTGCCAAAAACCTTCGGCCAAAAACTCATTAAGTTGATAACTTCCTTGGGATTCACAATGCTGAGTTTTTGGCGGACTCTCCCCAAAGGGGTAGTTGGGTACAACAGTCTGGTCAGTTGGTGTAGGGATCGGAGCTACCCGTCCTCAGAATATCTAGCGGCGGTTAAGACCATTGAGACGTGCTTACTGGCCCCCGAAGGGACGTTACGGCTGAGTAAATATCTTTACGTGGGCCTGCCGTTGACAGTCGGGCAAACCGACGTCAGCAACAAGATGATGGCCGCACTGGGCAAGCCGTACTACGCCTGGACACCTCCTCTCGAAGAAGAGTTTCAGAAGCTGTTCAATCATAAGACCGTGGCCATTTTGCCGGAAGGTGAAGAGCGTCACCATTACGGCCAATGGACGAGCAGCGAAGGCGCGGGCGTACCGAGCGCCGATGTTGTCCAGCAATATCTCCGAAGTTTCATGGGATTCTGTGTTTTACCCGAGGATAATCCTGACCCTTACCTCAGGGGTCAGGGCATAAAACGGGAGGAGTTGTCACTCGCACTGCTGGCCGATAAAGAGCTGGTCGAAGCCTATCTCAGGTTTAGGAAACTGCGGAGCGGGCTTAGGATAAAACCGTTAACAGAGTCGAAGACGGCGCTGCCCACACATCTAATTTCTTCGGATGGCAAGTGGGAATATTACGACAAGGGGGGGAAGTATAACAGGGGGTCAATCCAAACATTGGTTTACATATCAAGTTTATTGCGCCCTGCCAAAGGCTACCTGTACCAACACCCGGAGTTCGCCGAAAAACTTGGGTCGAGGATGACAGGCGCGTCATGGCAGGAGCAGTGTGCGGCCACTTGTACTAGAAGCTATCCCTAAACCGGTTGACAACTGATTTAAGTTCCGTAGCTTACCAAGTCTATGACTTGGCGAGCAGTGACGGATAAGCAGTGGAAGCTCATTGAAGCACAACTTCCGAAGCGCAAGCGCCGCC
>JBEVKW010000176.1:0-11822 GCA_040509495.1 Chitinophagaceae bacterium
AAAAGGCCGATACGCTGGCCAAGGACATTCAAAAAATCCTGATTACCCAACCCCGGCCCGAAAGTGACAAGTCGCCGTACTTTGAGCTGGCCAGGAAATACGGAATCCAATTGGATTTTCAGCCATTCATACGGCTGGAGGGTATTCCCGCGCGTGAATTCCGCAAGCAGAAAATAGAGATCCCTAATTTTACCGGGGTGATCTTTACCAGCCGGAACGCAATCGATCACTTTTTTCGTACCTGCGAAGAAATGAAAGTGAGCGTATCGCAGGATACAAAATATTTCTGTATCACAGAAGCCGTAGCGCTTTACCTTCAAAAATTCATCCTTTACCGCAAACGCAAGGTCTTCTACGGAGCCGATGGCAGCAACAAAAGTATGTTTGACGTCATCAACAAACACAAGGGAAATGAGAAATTCCTTTATGTATGTTCCGAGAACCAGCAGGATAATGAGATCGTAAACTGGCTCAAGTCAAACAATTGCGAATTTGCTCTTGCATTTATGTACCGCACGCAAAGCAATGACGTAGCCGAAATGCTCAGCGAGAATAATTACGATGTAATTTGTTTCTTCACGCCAAGCGGAATCAAGAGCCTGTTCGACAATCTGCCCAAATACAAGCAGAATGGAACCGTGATCGGTGCTTTCGGAAGCAACACGTCCAAAGCTGCAGAAGAAGCAGGGCTGAAGCTGGATATTATAGCACCACAGCCACAAGCCCCGAGTATGGTATCTGCGCTGGATAAGTTCCTCGCATTACAAAAGAAATAACCAGATCATAGTAAGATATTGAAAGGCTTGAGAGGGAAACCTCTTAAGCCTTTCTTGTTTGATAAAAAATGCAGCGCACTCCAACTGCCGGCTTTCACTTGCCTTTCCTTCATTTCCTGCCAGTTTCGTGCTGGCCATTGCAGATTTAAGCAGTATAAACTTCTTTGGCATTTCAATTGACTAACTTTCCATCCCAATACTAAATCCATGCACGATCATACCAATCACCTGATAAATGAAACCAGCCCTTATCTTCTTCAGCATGCTCATAACCCCGTTCAATGGTACCCCTGGGGAGAGGAAGCATTGAGGAAGGCCAAGGAAGAAGATAAACCGATCCTTGTCAGCATCGGCTATGCTGCCTGTCACTGGTGTCATGTAATGGAACGCGAAAGCTTCGAAGATGAAAGCACTGCGGATCTGATGAACGAACATTTCGTCAACATAAAAATTGACCGGGAAGAGCGGCCGGATCTCGATCATATCTACATGGATGCTGTTCAGGCTATGTCGGGGAGCGGCGGATGGCCACTCAATGTATTTCTCACTCCCGATACACGCCCGTTTTATGGAGGCACGTATTTTCCACCCGTAAGGGCCTTCAACAGGGCTTCCTGGAAAGAAGTGCTGGCGGGCGTTGCAAACGGTTTTTATGAAAAACGTGGGGAGATCGAATCGCAGGCCAATAACCTGACGGAACACCTCCGCAACGCAAATAATTTCGGACAGCAGGATCCTGCTCAGCATGATACCGTGTTTACGCCAGGTAACACAGACCAGATCGCTGAGAGCTGTCTCAAAAATGCCGATACAGTGTGGGGAGGATTTGGACGTGCGCCAAAATTTCCACAGAGTTTTACGATCCGTTACCTGCTGCGATACTATCATGTAAAAAAGAATCAATCCGGGCATCAATTGCAGGAAATAGCTGAACCCGGACTGGAACAGGCATTGCTGAGCCTCGACAGGATGATCGAAGGAGGGATCTATGATCAGCTCGGCGGAGGTTTCGCCAGATATTCGACAGATGCGGAGTGGCTCGCGCCACATTTTGAGAAGATGTTGTACGATAATGCGCTGCTGGTGGATGTGCTGGCTGAAGCCTATCAGCTTACCGCAAAACCGCGTTATGCGGAAGTGATCAGTGAAACGATCGCTTTTATCAAACGTGAACTCATGGCGCCGGGTGCCGGATTCTATGCAGCGCTCGATGCAGACAGCGAAGGTGAAGAAGGGAAGTTCTATGTGTGGCAAAAAAAGGAAGTGGAAGAATTGCTTGGCACGGATGCCGCGGTATTCTGTGCGTATTACGACATCATTGAAAAGGGGAACTGGCATGAACCAGGGCATCAGGCATCTGCTCCAAGGAACATTCTCCGTGTGAAGTCGTCATGGGAAGAGATCACCACACAGTTCTCTATCACACAGGAGGATCTTGAACAATTACTTGATCGCGGAAAGAATATTCTGCTCAACGCACGGAGTCATAGGGTCAGGCCGGCACTAGACGACAAGATCATCCTGGGATGGAATGCATTAATGAATAAAGCCTGCAGTAAAGCATATGCCGCGACCGGTATGGAAGAATACCGCGAACTGGCAGTTACGAATATGCAGTTCCTGCTGGAGAAGTTTGCAGGGGAGGAGAATGGCTATTATCATACCTGGAAGAACGGACAGGCAAAATACCCGGCCTTTCTGGATGACTATGCGTTTCTGGCAGATGCTTTGCTGCATCTGCAGGAAGTAACAGGAGATACCGTGTGGCTTGAAGAAGCGGTCAGGATAGTGGATCATGTAACGGCGTATTTCAGTGAAGAAGAGACCGGTTACTTTTTTTATACCGGTAAAGATCAGACAGACGTGATCATCCGGAAAAAGGAAGTGTATGATGGAGCAGTGGCGTCGGGTAATGCGGTAATGGCTTCGGTCCTCCACCGGTTGGGGATACTGTTGTTCCGGCCGGACTGGCAGGAGCGGAGTGACCGGATGGTGAATTCGCTGGGGCAGGCGATCGTCAGGCATCCTACTTCTTTCGGTTACTGGGCGGCGCAGGTACTTGAACGGGCAACCGGTACGGTCGAATTGGCGATAGTAGGAACAGGGCGATCGGATATCTACCAGCAGCTGTTACGTGCTTTTACGCCGCATACTGTAAGGATGAGCTTCGATGGGGGACGGTCGGCTTACCCACTGCTGAACGGGAAGACTGCTACCGGACCGGCGGAGGTGTTTGTGTGCGAAGAATTTGCGTGCCAGCAGCCAGTGAGTACCTACGAAGAAGCTATAGCGTTGATTAACAAACCTGCTGCCTCTTAAGCAAGTAGGGAGTTATCCATACGATATACACATATAATAAAATATTTACAGAAATAGACAATAGCGTTGAGTTGCTGATCGTTTTGGTAAACCGGGCAATGTAAAAAAGCATGTCAGGGAGCAAAAAGAACGGTCATCGACCACCGGTCAGCGAACATCGTTGAGGGGGCATTTTTGCCCAATTAATTTCGTGTTAAAGCAATAATACAGGCCATGTTTCGTTTGAATATTTACGTCGTAAAATCCGTTTTGGCTATATAAAATAAAATTGTAACGTTGTGCTTACGAACAAACCAAAATATTATATTTGCCCAATACCCTTTAAGTGTATGAAAATGAAAAACCTAAACCGAGCAATCCTCGCTATCGTCAGCGTTTCCATGCTGTCGAGTTGCGGAATAATTGGCGGAAAGAAAAGCAGCGGAAGTGCTCTTCCCAACGATGGCCAGGTACATGGAGTAGCTCCTGGTGGTCGCTATGTTCTCCCTAAACCGCCGGGAATGGTGTACATACCTCAGGGTACTTTCCACATGGGTCCGAGCGACGAGGATCCGGCGTATGCCTTCAGTGCACGTAACCGTGCAGTGTCCATCAGTGGATTCTGGATGGATGCAACAGAAATCACCAACAACGAATACCGTCAGTTTGTACAGTGGGTCCGTGACTCAGTAGCTGCCCGTAAAATGGGTAAAGTGAAAGCCGGCGCTGATGGTAATGAATATGTAGACTGGGCGGCTATGCGCACCGTGAAATGGGATGACCCTAAAACGGTGGAGTCTATGGCTGACCTGATCCTGGCTCCTGAAGACCGTGTCTTCGGCAAAAAGGAGATCGATGCCTCCAAGCTGGTCTTCCATTCAGAAACATTTGACCTGAAAGAAGCGGCGAAAAGGGAAAACCAGGGCCGGCCACGCTCCAAGTTCATTATTAAGAAAGACGTAGCGATCTATCCTGATACATTGGTCTGGATACGTGACTTCTCTTATTCTTACAACGAGCCGATGACCAAGCGTTATTTCTCTCACCCTGCATTCGGAAACTATCCGGTGGTAGGTGTGAGCTGGAAACAGGCTACTGCGTTCTGCGAGTGGAGAACCCACCTGTTGAATTCATGGCTTGATACCAAGAAACGCGTACAGGAATCTGATTTCCGCCTTCCGACGGAAGCTCAGTGGGAGTATGCAGCACGTGGCGGTCGTTCTCAATCAATGTTCCCATGGGGTAACTATTACCTCCGCAATAAAAAAGGATGTCTGATGGCCAATTTCAAACCTGGCCGAGGTAACTATCCTGAAGATGGTGGTTTCTACACCGTTCGTGCTGATGCTTACTGGCCAAATGATTACGGTCTGTATTGCATGTCAGGAAACGTTGCAGAATGGACTTCTTCCATCTTCTATGAAGGTCGTAACAACTTCCAGCATGATATGAACCCAGACGTTCGCTGGAATGCAAAAGATGACGATCCACCGTTGATGAAGCGCAAGATCATCCGTGGCGGTAGCTGGAAAGATGTGGGTTACTACCTGCAAACCGGCACCAGCACTTACGAATACCAGGACTCAGCCAAATCTTATATCGGCTTCCGCAGCGTTATTGACCTGCCAGCCGCTCCGCAAAAAGGTCGTCGCAGATAACATTTTCCCCGGGTCATCTGCGACCCTCTTTTTACACTACACAATTTAACTGCTTACCAGGCGTTTAATCTTTTACTAATCCGTTAGTTTCTCTTTTAAAATTTAATAATCCAAAAAAACGAACCCTTATGCGTCGCTTCTTTAAAACCAAAAAAGGTCAGGAAGTACTTAATTTTCTCTTCTCGTTCTTTGCAGCCGTGGTAATCTTCGCTGCAATGATGAAAATCCTGCACTGGCCGGGATCTGATTATGCAATCATGGTCGGTCTGATCGCAGAAGCCGTAGTATTTCTTATCATGGCCTTTGGTGTTGAACCACCTGAAGAGCCACATTGGGAAAGATATTTTCCGGGTATCACGACTCACCCTGACCTGGATCCAAACTTCAAACCAACTCCTCTCGCAATCGGCGGTGGTGGCGGTAATAATGGTAACCCTGCGCTGAATAAACTGGAAGACATGCTGCGTGATGCAGACATTACTCCTGCTAACCTCGGTCGCCTGGGCGAAAATTTCAAAAAATTCGGTGGTACTGTAGATAAGATGGCTGACATCACTGATGTGGTAGCCGCTACCGGTGACTATACCAAGAAAACAAAAGAAGCTGCAACTGCTCTGGGTACAATGAAAGATGCTTACCTGGGCGCTGCAAGCAGCATTCAACACTTCAACCAGGCCGCTGATGGTACTAAACAATTCCACGAGCAGGTACAGGTGCTGACAAAAAATCTGTCTTCACTGAACACTATCTATGAACTGGAACTGCAGGATACCAACAATCACCTGAAAGCAATGAACAAATTCTACAGCAACCTGACTGAAGCTTCCAAAGCGATGCAGGGTAGTGTGGAAGATGCACAAAAAGCGAAAGATCAGATCGCATTGCTTGCAAACAATCTGGGCCGCCTGAACAATGTTTATGGTAACATGCTGAGCGCAATGCAGGGTCGCAGCTAAACTAACAAAGGGTTTCGTTATTACGTATAATTGAAAATCCCGTATCCATTGATTTTTGATAGTCACCTTATCTAATTTTAAAACCAAGAATTCATGTCTATACCTAAGGAGCCGCGGCAGCGAATGATCAACATGATGTACCTCGTGTTGACGGCCCTTCTGGCCCTCAACGTATCATCGGAGATCCTGAATGCCTTTAAGACGGTTAACAATAGTTTACAGAATACGAACACTACTGTAAACAATTCGACAAAAACGATTCTCGAGTCCTTAGCAGAGAAGAAGGCTGAACCTCAATCTGCTGCTAAAGCCTCTATCTGGGAGCCTAAAGCAACCCAGGTAGCCAGCTACTCAAATAACGTTTTCAGTTACATCCAAGGGTTGAAAGACCGTATCCTTACCGAAGCGGGCGGAGATCCTAAGGACCCAACTAAAAAGTTCAAAGAAGATAACCTTGATATTGCCACACATATCATGGTAGAGAAAGGCGAAGGCCAGAAACTCTACGACATGCTGGCAAAGTACAAAACGGATGTATTGGGTGTTGATCCGTTGATCAAAACAGAGTTTGAAAAAACGCTGCAGATCGACCTCACAAAACCTCATACTGAAGCAAAAGGTAACAGTTCATGGGAAGCAGCATATTTCCGCATGGTTCCTACTGTCGCTGCTCTTACGATCCTGAGTAAATTCCAGAATGACGTAAGAACTTCAGAGAACAAAGTGGTTGCTTATTGTCACGAGCAGGTTGGTAAAGTAACCGTACGGTTCGATACCTATGCTGCGATCATCGGTCAGAGCTCAAACTATGTGATGCCTGGCCAGGAGATCGAAGTAACAGCTGGTGTTGGTGCTTTCAGTAAACAAGCTCAGCCAAACATCGTGATCGGCGGCAGATCTGTTCCGATCGGTGAAGATGGTGCAGCGCGTATCAAAGTTCCGACAGCAGGTATTGGCCAGCACTCCATCCCTGTAGTGATCAACTATGTTGACCAGGATGGCGTTCAGCAGACCATTAAAAAGGAAATCCCTTATACTGTAGGTCAGTCTTCTGCGTCTATTGCACTTGACGAAATGAACGTACTTTATATCGGTTACGAGAATAAGATCACTGTTGCTGCGAGCGGCGGCGGAGACGATAAAGTTTCTGTAAGCATTGCCGGTGGTGGTGGTTCTATCACTAAAACAGGTGGTGGTCACTATATCGCGAAAGTGAACAGCGTAACGGATGATTGTATGATCAACGTTGCTGTTGACGGCAAACCTGCAGCAAGCACTAAATTCCGTGTACGTACCATCCCTCAGCCTGTAGGCACGATCGGTGGATACCCAAGCGGTGAGAACGTAGCCGCAGGAGCATTTAAAGCGCAAACGGGTGTGGGTGCGTACATTAAAGACTTCCCGCTGAACCTGAAATATGCCGTTACAAGCTTTACGCTGACAGCTGACAATCCTGATGGTGATATCGAGGAAGCTCCGGTGAAAGGAAATATGTTTGATGGAAAAGCACAGAGCATTATCCGCAAACTGGGTCCTGGAAGAACTGTAACAGTAGATGAGATCCGCGCAGTTGGTCCTGACGGAAGAACACAGAAGTTGCCTTCACTGGTTTACTACATCAAATAAAAGATTTGAAGATGAAAAGCATTGTTATCAAGAGTTGTTTGTTGCTGGCGATAGGCGCCATGGTTGTTACGGATGCTGATGCTCAACGTTCCGGCCGCCGCAGAACGGGTACAAACCCGCCTGCGAACCAGCAGCAACAGGAGACGCAGCAGCAGAATAATAACACCGCCCCGCCTTCTAACTATAATCCTTATGGAAACATTCCGATTGTAGTCGATTCAGCCTCTCTCGCAAGTGATACGGCTGTAAAGAAGTCGCTCCGCAACGAGAACGCATACGATAAAAGCAGCGTGAATGCTCGTACGCCATTGGATTATGAACACCTGAGAGCTGATGATGCGCTCTTCGCTGAAAAAGTATGGAGAGAACTGGATCTTCGCGAGAAGATGAACCAGACCTTCCGCTACGAAGCAGAAAGCGATAACGGCAGCCAGATGTTCATCAACATCCTGATGAAAGCTGTTACTTCAGGGCAGGTGACTGCATTTGAAGATGACCGCTTCACCACTCCGATCACCGGAGAATCGGTTACACAGGCAAGCTCAGGTGCGGTAGATACAACCCCGCAGGTTGATCCCAATGATCCAAGCAAAGTGGTTCGCTATGTGGTGACACGTAGTTCATTCGACCCTAAAACAGTATTGAAACTGCGTATCAAGGAAGAATGGGTGTTTGACCGCGAATCAAGCCGCCTGTTTTGCCGGATCCTGGGCATCGCTCCGCTCAAAACACAGTTCATGCCCGATGGTCGTGAAAGACCCGGCTCAACAGTGATGTTCTGGGTTTATTATCCAGACCTCCGCTCAATCCTGACCAAATACGAAGTGTACAACCCTAAAAACATGGGTAACAGCCGTATGACATGGGAAGAATTGTTCGAAAGCCGGATGTTCAGCAGCTATATCGTGAAGTCGACCATTGATAACTCCGCGAACCGTAATATCAGAATGTACATTAAAGACCCAATCCTTGCATTGCTCGAAGGCGATGCTATCAAAGAGAAGATCTTCAACTATGAGCAGGACCTCTGGTCTTACTAACAGATATTAGTACAAAAATTTTATATCTATCAGAAAAAGCCCCGGTTTCGGGGCTTTTTCTATGTTCAACGATTTCATTCTTAATTATTTAAAAAAAGTTTGAAAAATCGGGCGCTACCACTAGGAAAATCGCAAAAATGTTGTATTTTCGTCTCGGTTTTTCATAGGATATTGGATTTTAAAAACGGGGCTGGATTTCTATCCTGGCCCCATTTTTTTTGTATCTATCTCCCCCGTTACCACCCTGGCTTGTAATTGCCGCAAATCCCGCAAATTTTATTTTAGTATAGTTTGGTGATCATCTGATAGATGGTTGCTTCTGCCTTTATACGCAGATCAACTTCCGGTAACAAGGCTTGGTGTTGCCCTATGCACCTGCACATCAGGTACACTTCAAACAGCAGTGTTTTGTTCTATTTTAAGAGAATGGATCAGTAAATCCGCAGCAAGCTTATGCGTCAGGATTGAAGTATTTGTAAATAATAGCAGCTTTTGCTTTGCCGGTAATGGCAGCGATCTCATCAAGGGTCTTCTCCCTGATATTTTTCACCGAACGGAATTCTTTCAAAAGCTGATCCGCTGTCGCTTTCCCGATACCGCTGATATCTTCCAGTTCATTTTTGAAAGTTCCTTTACTGCGTTTCTGGCGGTGAAATGTGATACCAAAACGGTGTACTTCATCTCTTATACGGCGGACCAGCTTCAGGCTTTCACTGCTATAAGGCAGTTTCAGCGATTCCTGGTCGCCGGCGAAGAAGATCTCCTCTTCATTTTTGGCCAGGCCGACGAGTGTAGACCTGCCTGTCAGCCCCAGTTCTCTTATAGCATCCAGTGCAGCTCCCAACTGGCCCTTTCCTCCGTCTATGATGATCAATTGAGGAAAAGCCTGCTCTTCGTCGCGGAGGCGCTTATATCGCCTGTAAACGGCTTCTTTCATCGATGCAAAGTCGTTAATGCCCTCCACCGTCTTTACATTGAAATGGCGGTAATCTTTTTTACTTGGTTCTCCATTCCGGAAACAGACCATTGCCGACACCGGGTAGCTGCCCTGGAAGTTGGAGTTATCAAAGCATTCGATATGCAAGGGGAGAGATGGTAGCTGCAGATTTTCCTGCAATTGCTCCAGTACTTTGATCTTATCTGTATTGCGGGAAAGCTGCAGCCTTGCCTTGTTTTTGATCTCTTCGATAAAGTAGTCTGCGTTCTTTTCCGAAAGCTCCAGCAGTTTCTTTTTATCGCCGGCCTTTGGGATCGTGATCGTCAGGTCGGCCTGCGGGTATTCGATCTCAAAAGGCACTACCACCTCATTTGCTTCGCTGTTAAAGGTGTCTCGCAATTGCGCTACTGAAAAGCTGAGGATCTCTGCGGGTGTTTCGTCCAGGTGCGTTTCAACTTTAGTGGTCTGTGTTTGAACGATTGCTCCATTCCGCACCATCAGGAAGTTAACGAAAGCGACATCCTTATCCTTTACGAGGGAGAATACATCCATATCACCGCTGCGTGTACTTACCACGACAGAGCGGGCCTGGTAGTTTTCAAGGAATTCAACTTTCTTCCGGGTGATCTCTGCCCTTTCGAAACGCATATCGGCGGCGAAGCGCTTCATTTCGTCCCGGAAATGTTTTAATACCGGTGTCAGGTTGCCTTTAAGCAGGTTCTTTAACTGGTCTATATTCTCGCGGTATCCTTCCTCTGTCTGATGTGCTTCGCAAGGTCCTTTGCAGTTACCCAGGTGGTATTCCAGGCAAACCTTGAATTTTTTTTCGCGGATATTCTTTTCTGTCAGGTTGAGGGAGCAGTTCCGGAGGGGGATCGTCTGCCGGGTGAACTCAATTAATTCCCGCACTTTTTTTACGGAAGTATAGGGGCCGAGATATTCAGACCCGTCGGGTATTTTCTTCCGGGTAAGGAATACCCTTGGAAAAGGTTCATTTTTGATAACGATGAATGGATAGGTTTTATCATCCTTCAGGTTGATATTGAAGATCGGCTGAAATTCCTTGATCAGCGAATTTTCCAGCAGAAAAGCGTCCTGTTCGGAGTTGACGATCGTAAACTCGATGCGATGAATTCTCCTGACGAGTTCATGTGTTTTATAACTGTTCAGGTTTTTATTGAAATAGGAGCTTACGCGTTTGCGTATACTTTTGGCCTTACCCACATAAATGAGGGCACTGGAAGAATCATAATACTTGTAGATCCCCGGCTGAAGCGGAATACCGGGAGCCAATTGCTGAAATTCTGCTGCTGTCATGTCTATTCCTCATCCCATACTACTTTGACGGTGGTGGTTACGGCAGGTTGCCCTACCAGCTGGCGGGTAGTGGTTACCTGGAAACTTCTGTCCACCTGCCACAGCATCCGTCTTTGTATGGCGCTGTCTTTTGTATTATTAACTGTATTCACAATGATCGAAGTGATCTGATCGCCACTGCCTTCAGGCTTTATCAGCACTTCCTGGCGTTGTATGATTTCCTT
Source organism: Chitinophagaceae bacterium (assembly GCA_040509495.1). Taxonomy (GTDB): domain Bacteria; phylum Bacteroidota; class Bacteroidia; order Chitinophagales; family Chitinophagaceae; genus Terrimonas_A. Next base: position 10,833 of record JBEVKW010000176.1, read on the forward strand.
GTCCGCATTCAACGGCACATAGGTGAAAATGGCGCGGTTCAGTGTTTCATCAAACTGTGTTGTTTCCTTATACCGGTCCTGGTAATCTTCCGTTGCGATATCCGGGAGGTTCAGAAAATCCTGTGCGAGAGCTCTGAACTGATCGCGGTGAACGTAGATGGTATCTACGTGACTGCTGTCCACAAAAACATATTGCCTGATAGAATTCAGGGTCGTGTCTACTTTCGCCACCTGGCTTTGAAGGATCGGCAGTATCGGAAAGAAGCTGGTCTCCTCGTCTTTCTTTCCGCTATTGCAGGAGACTAACACTATCAGTGAAGCGAACAAAGCAAAACTTGATTTTTTCATCGGTTGATCCTTTCTGCTGCGAAATTAAGGCATAGCAGCCAACTTAAAGTCAGGCAGGCACAGTATGAACATGGCGGAACGATGCCGGCGATCAGCGAAAGCAGCCGGGGGAGATAAGCTTATAAAAATATCCGATCTCTGGCGTAAAAGGACGCAGTCGAGCGTCGCTCCGGCATTTACAGCTATTTTAAAGCTTCATAAGTTTACATCAACGAAAAACGCCCCGGCGATGCGGGGCGTTTTGACAGACTGGTCATCTGGTCAGGAATTTATTATCTCCATCCGGTATTTGAGGTACCTGTGCCATCTGCTTTGGCTACCGTTCCGAATGTGTAAAAGGTCGTTTCTCCAAAAAGTTGCAATGTTGCACCCGGGATCGGGAAATGCAAAGGTGTTCCTTTTTGCAGGAGATCCAGTTTCCTCATTTCAAAGAACTGGATACCGCAACCGGTGGTATACATTTCCACCTGCCTTTCATGGTGAATGGCATTTACGATAGCGGTAAGTGTAGGCGCAACAGGTGCCATATTTCCTCTTGTAACGCGGGTTCCGGCATTGATGATCGCTGCTGCGCCGGTAAGATCGTTCGTGTAAGCTCTTGCTTCCGCTTTCAGCATATCATTTTCCACGCTCATAATAGTT
>JBEVKW010000177.1:0-3560 GCA_040509495.1 Chitinophagaceae bacterium
TGTGCGCGTAGCCTTGATCTTTTTTTGTTACTTTTTTTGCATCAAGGCAAAAAAAGTAAACGGAGTCTTCGAGGCAGACCCTCGAAAAACACTATAACAACAAAAAAAAGCGCCTTGCCCGCCCGGCAAAGAACCCTCCCCATAAGATTATTTCAACTAATTTTGACCCACGCAATATGAAGAATATAACGGCTTTACTGGTGCTGCTCTTCTCCTGGAAAGCAGCCTTCAACCAACAGGTTTATTTCGTTTATCTACAGTCTGAAGATGGGCAACCCTTTTTTCTGAAGATGAATGAACAGGTGCGTAGCGCAAACGCTTCGGGTTACCTGATCCTTTCAGGGTTAAAAGACAGTTCCTATTCTTTCTCGATCGGCTTTCCACAGAATAAATGGCCGGAACAGACATTTACGCTCTGCATCAGGGGGAAAGACAAAGGCTTTTTGCTGAAAAAGGACGACACTAATAATTGGAACCTGGTCGACTTGCAGAGCGAACAACTCATAGCTGGAGAAAATGTGTCCGGTCGCCGCTCTGTCCGAACCGAACCAAAAGAAGTTTCTGCATTTACCGATATACTTTCCAAAGCCACCGATGACCCATCATTGAAAGAAAGGGTGATTCCGATTAAGGCAGTAGCGAAGGCAGACGAAAAAACTGGTCAATCGGTTCCCGGGCAGAAAAAAGAAGTGGCTACACCGGTTATTGAACCCGTCAAAACTGAACTGGTCGTTACCGAAGGGCAGAACCAGGGTGTTCCGGCACGGGTTGATTCCTCCGCACTACCTGCAGTGGTGGAAGTTGCCGAAGAGAAAAAAACGGAGGAGAAGAAGGCTGACGTAATAGATCTCACGGCAAAAGATACCCTTATCCGCCGACCGGCGGTTACACCACCTGTGGAGGTGAAAGCTGTTGCTTCTGCAACAGAGAAAAAGGATACAATAGCCGGGCAAAAGGTGGAGCCAGCGGTGATCGCTTCTCAGGCACCAGATACTGCGTCAAAGGTGGCTGCAGCAGTAAAGAAAGAAGATTCGCTGAACGTCCGGGCGGAGACAGTCCTGGCGCAGAAAAAAGAAGAACCTGTTCTGCCGTCTGTTGAAGTAAAAAAAGAAGAGAGTATACCTGTTCCGCAACAGGAATACAAAGCCAGCAAGGTGAAACGCCGCACGGAAAGTTCAACCTCTGAAGGTTTCGGCGTTACCTATATTGATGAATATCCTGACGGAAAAAACGATACCATTCAGATCTTCATACCGAATCCCAGGTCCATTACACGCAATATTCCACCTCCCCAGGAAGACGGTAATTTTTTGCCGATGGATTCCGATGCAAAAGATCTGACACCGGCAACGAAGGAAAAAGCAGCGAAGAGTGACTGCAGCAGCATGGCGAGTGAAACGGACTATCTCAAGCTGCGCAAGAAAATGGTGGCGACAGATGGTGATGATGCAATGCTGGCAGCCGCAAAAAAGGTATTCAAAGGAAAATGTTTTACTACCGAGCAGGTGAAGAATCTTGGTACATTGTTTTTGAATGATGCTGGCAGATATAATTTTTTCGATGCTGCCTATTTATCTGTATCTGACTCCGGCAATTTTTCCGGTCTTGAAACTGAATTGAAAGATCCTTATTATATCAGCCGGTTCAAGGCGATGCTGCGTTAAACGCTGCGCAAACAGCAAGCTTATGCCCCGTTATTTTTTGGAACTGGCTTACAAGGGCCAGCAGTATAGTGGCTTTCAGTCGCAAAAGAATGCCAACAGTATACAGGCTGAAGTAGAGAAAGCGCTGGAAACGCTTTACCGTACGCCAATAGAGCTCACAGGCTCATCACGTACCGATGCCGGCGTACATGCATTACAGAATTATTTTCATTTCGACTTTGACGGAGAATTTCATCCGCAGTGGCAATACAAGCTCAATGCAATACTGCCGAAGGATATTGTATTGAAAAATCTTACGCCCGTATCTCCCGATGCGCATTGCCGGTTTGATGCCATGAGCAGGGAGTATAAATATTTTATATACAGGAAGAAGAATCCCTTCCTGGATGACAGGGCATATTATTTCCCCTATCAGCTCAACTGGGAGGCGATGCAGGAGGCAGCGGGTGTATTGAAAGAATACCAGGACTTTACATCATTCTCAAAACGAAATACGCAGGTGAAAACCTTCCAGTGCCGCATTCTTGAAAGTGAATGGATAAAGGAGGGAGAGTGCCTGGTGTATCATGTGCGAGCCGATCGCTTTCTGCGAGGGATGGTGAGAGCGTTGACATCTACCATGCTGAAGCTGGGACGGGGGAAGATGGATTTGCAGGGATTCCGGAATATCATTGAAGCGAAAGACTGCACGAAAGCCAGCTTTGCGGTGCCGGCACATGGATTGTTTCTGGTGAGGGTTGAATACCCGGACTTACTGGTAAAGAATTAACCGGCCGCGTGATGCAGAGCCGAATCCACCGGTAGTTATGTTCATGGCATGGCCGAAACCTTTTGGAAGTCTTTAGATTCGGGGTTTCTCCTCGACTCCTCCTCTGTATCGCAGAGCCCGCCAAGGATACGCGGACGCAAAGGCCTTCTCAGCGACCTTTGCGTACCTTCGCGCCCTCTGCGTAGCTTCTCCACCAGCCAGTTACCGGTCTTTCGGAAAAATATTTACCGGCTAAAACCCGCGCTGGTGCTGTATTTTATACAGTGCTGTGCAAAAAGGTTCAAAAAAGATTTGGCGGGAACTGAAACGCCCTTATCTTTGCACCCCGCACGACAAAAAGCGGGTAGTTCTTAGAAAAAATTGTGACTGGACGCTGTGGGTAAATAGTTGGAAGAGAAGGGCTTGATTTTCGATTTTTCATTATTTACGGCCGAAGATTCATGGGAAGGGGAAGAGAGGAACGGGAAGAAAAAAAGAAATGAATTAGAGGAAAAAAAGTTGGGTGGAAAGATTAAAACCTCTACCTTTGCAGTCCGCCTCAAAAAACGGGGCAGTTCTTTACAAACAGTTTGATTATCAGCCGGATGTATCTGAGAAAATCGCAAGAAATTTGAAGAAAAGTTTGGTCAGAATAAAAAAGGCACTTACCTTTGCAATCCGTTCGAAAAAACGGGGAGTAGAAAAGCCGGAGCGATCTGGTGAAGTAAGTCCGAAAGATCTTTGAAAGTTGGGAAACAATAGCACGTTAATTCAGTAAACTGGATTAACACCTAAGGTAGGTCAAGCGAATAAAATTCGATTTGACACGTTAATTTTTGGTTCTCGTTTTTTATAAAATGGGACACTTTGAAGTTAATAGTCAGTAATCAAACAACATTTACAATGGAGAGTTTGATCCTGGCTCAGGATGAACGCTAGCGGCAGGCTTAATACATGCAAGTCGAGGGGCAGCGCAGTGTAGCAATACATGGGCGGCGACCGGCAAACGGGTGCGGAACACGTACAGAACCTTCCTTCAAGCGGGGCATAGCCCGGCGAAAGCCGGATTAATACCCCATAGTATACTGGAGAGGCATCTCTTTGGTCTTAAAGATTTATCACTTGAAGATGGCTGTGCGGCTGATTAG